>JANNDF010000462.1:0-8944 GCA_031387445.1 Planctomycetia bacterium | reverse complement strand
GCACACCTGTGGCCAACGGGTGCCGCCCGGCAGGCGGCACCTACCAGCTACCCCGCGTACGCCGCTTCCAGCGCCGCCTGATCCAGTTTCTTCATGCCCATCATCGCGCCCATCGCGCGGCCGGCGGTGGGCGATTCCAGGTCTTTCAACATCTCCGGGAATGTGCGGGGGATGATCTGCCACGACAGCCCGTACTTGTCCTTCAGCCAGCCGCACGCCTGCGCCGCCGGGTCGCCGCCGGCACTCAGAGCGTCCCAGTAGTGGTCGATCTCCGCCTGCGTGTCGCAGTGGACGACGAACGACACCGCGGGCGTGAACTGGTACATCGGCCCGCCGTTCATGGCCGTGAACGTCACACCGTTCAGCTCGAACGCCACCGTGAGCG
Source organism: Planctomycetia bacterium (assembly GCA_031387445.1). Classification (GTDB taxonomy): domain Bacteria; phylum Planctomycetota; class Planctomycetia; order Gemmatales; family Gemmataceae; genus JALHQU01. The sequence goes on along the minus strand of JANNDF010000462.1, from coordinate 8,559 downwards.
CAGAGCCGGGCTGTCGCTGGTGGAATTCCTTGCCGGCTTCGCCCCAGCGGACGACCTGCACCACCCGCGAGTTCGGGAAGATGCCGCAGTAGAAGCCGACCGCTTCCTCGGCGGTGTCGTTGAACCAGAGGAGCGGGGTGATGGTGTGAACCGCGGCCATAACGAGACTCCGGGTGAAAGAAAGCTGGGAACTCTACTTCCGCCCGGCGAGTGTTCGCAATTCCAGTAGTTTCGCCTTCGGCTCCTTCGCGGCCGTCGCACGCCGCAAAGCCGACGCGATCGCGTCATCCTTCGCCACCGCATTCAGGCTGGTGAACGCCAGCACCAGCCAGTCGGCCGCCCGCGATTCGGCCTTGCGTTCCAGGGCGTCGGCGTGGGCGAAGAGGGCGGCGGTCACGTCGGTCTTGCGTGTCGCGTCCAGTTTCAGCACGTTGGTGAACTCGGCGGCGGCGCGCGTTTCGTCGCCAGCGGCGGCGGTGGCGAACGCGAACCGCGTGCGGGCGTCGGCGTCTGCGGGGGTTACGTCGAGGATGCGTTGCAGGTCGGCCGCCGCCTTCTTCGGCTCGTTCTTGTCGTGCCACACCTCGGCCCGACGGGCGAGGGCGTCGCGGTGCTGTGGGCGGAGTTCGAGCACACGGTCGTAGTTCTTCGTGCGGAGCAGTGCGGGGACGCACGCCGGGTGCAGTGACACCGCGGTGTCAGTGTCGCCCGTCGCTAGCCGGTGCCACGCGGCGAACTTGTTGACCGTGTTTACCTCGTGCCACACGTCCATCGCGTGAGACGCCATCGACATCAACTGTGCCTCGTCGACGAACGCCCGCACCTCACCCACCCGTGCGGCGAACCCGACCAGCGCCGGGCCGTCCTTCGCCGACTGGATGCCGACCAGGTTGCCCGCACTGTTGAAGATCGGCCCGCCGGACGAGGTCGGCTGGGCCGGCAGTTGGTACACCGCGGCAGGCACCTTGCGGCCGTCGCGGGTGAGGGCGAACCGGCCCCGCTGCTTGACGCTACCGGTGCTCACGGCGAACGCGAACTCGGTGCCCGTCGGGTGCGACACGGCCGACACGCTGTCGCCGACTTCGGGATCGGCGTCGGCGAGTTTCACCTCCGGAGTGTCGGCCGGCATCGAGTCGAGTTGCACGAGTGCGAGATCACGCGCCGGATCGCGGTGCAACACGGTGCCGACGTGCCAGCCCTTCACCAAGTGAACCGCCACCGGATCGCGGTAGGCGTCGCGCTCGCCGACCACCTGTCCGTTCTTCACCTGCGGGAACGCCACGCCGACGCGGTCGAGCGGACCCACCCCGGCGGCGGACGTGAGCACCAACCGCCGCTTCGCGTCGATCACCACGCCGGCCGTGCGGGTGTCGGTGGCGGTGGGTCGGAGCCAGACGGTGGAGCGTAGGGGCACCCCTTGTGGGTGCTTAATAGCTTGGGCACCCACAAGGGGTGCCCCGACGAGGAAACTGCGTACCGCGTCCGCCCGAATGCCGATGGCCGCGAGCGTGGCCTGCCGCCGCAACCCGGACACCACCGCCACCAACTCGCCGCGGGCGTTCACCACCGGCCCGCCGCTGTCGCCTTGCTCCACCGGCAGTTGTAGCAGCACGGCGGGGGCGTCCTTCGCCAGCAGCGTGCCTTGCCAGTCGTACCCGTCGGCCAGCCTTCCCGTTTGCCGTACCACGCCGGGCGACACGTTCCACAGGGTTTCCAGGTCGGCGCGATGGCCGAAGCCGACCACTCGACCGCCCGCTGACAATGGGGTGTCAGTGAGCGGCACGGCGGGAGTGCCGGGCGGGAGGGAGTCGAGTTCGAGCAGGGCCAGGTCGAGTTCGTCGGAAGTGCGAAGCACCTTGCCTTTCACCAACAGCCCCAGTGTTCGCAGGTCGGCCCGGTGCGACAAGTACTCCTCGCGGTCGGTTTCGAGAACACCGTTTCGCGTCCAAGGGAAGAAGACTTCGGCCGACTTGCGTTCGCCGACGACGTGACGACAGGTGACGAACAGTCGCTTCTCGCGGTCGATCACGAACCCGGTGCCCACGCCGTCCGGGTCGGCACGCACGTAAGCCACCGCCGGCAGCGTGACTGCCACCGGCGAGGGCATGAGTAGCGCGAGCATTGGTGCAAAGAACACGTTACACCTGCACGGGGCGATGCGAACCGGACAGGCTCAATTTCAGCCGATGGAGTCCTTCTTCGATGCTCACCTTCGGCGTGTACCCGAAATCCCGCTTCGCGGCGGAGATGTCGTACCAGTGCGACGTGCTCAGTTGCTCGGCGACGAATCGCGTCATCGGCGGTTCGGCGTTCACCCCGAACAGTTTGTAGGTGCCTTCCACCAGCCCGGCCATGAAGAGGGCGAGCCACGTTGGCACTGTGCGGGTGACCGGCGGGAATCCGGCATCTGCGATGACGCGGTTCAGGAAGTCCCACAGCACCACGGGTTCGCCGTTGCTGATGAAGTAGGCCCGGCCGGCGGGGGCGCTGCCGGGCGCGAGGGCATCCGCGGCGAGCAGGTGGGCGTCGGCGGCGTTGTCGATGAACGTCACGTCCACCTTCACCGGGCGGGTGCCGATGCGGCGGAGTTTGCCGGCCTTCGCACGGGCCAGGATGCGGGGGATCAGGTGTGGGTCGCCCGGACCCCAGATGAGGTGCGGGCGGAGGGCGACGGTGGCGAGCTTGGGGCCGTTCGCGTCGAGTACCATCGCCTCGGCTTTGGCTTTCGTTTCGGGGTAGATGGCCGAGAAGTGCGTGGGGTACGGCCGGCACTCATTCACGCCTTCCAAGTCGCCGCCGCCGTGGACCACGCTCGGCGTGCTGGTGTACACCAGCTTCGGCACGCCGGCCGATTTGCACGCCGTCAGCACATTCTCGGTGCCGGTCACGTTGGTGCGGAAGTATTCCTCCTTGCGGCCCCACACGCCCGCTTTGGCGGCGGTATGGTACACCACGTCGCACCCGGCCACCGCCCGCGTCACGTCGTCGAGTTTGCCGAGGGTACCGTGAACCTGCTCGACGCCCAACTCTTCAAGCCAAGGGTACGCACTGCGGGTGAACGACCGCACCGCCACCCCGCGGGCAAGCAACTGCCGCACGATGGCCCCGCCGAGGAACCCGCCCCCGCCCGTGACGAGTGCTTTCATGATTGCTCCTCCGGCGTCCAGTCCGGGCCGAGTTGCTTGTCGGCCCACACCGCGAGCTTCTCGCGGAAGATCTTGCTGTTGTGCCGCACGTCCACGGGGAACGGGCCACCGTGGGCGAGGAACGTCCGAACCCGCTTCGTGTGTTGGTGTTTGGAACCAGCCTCCCGCAGCCATTCCAACTGCTGTTCCCAACTTGCGATTCGCGGGGCGAGGTCGCCGTGCATTCGTGGCGGAAGGCATTCGACGCATAACACGGGGTAGTTCTCACCCCGCCGAAGCCCGACGAGTGCCGTTCGCCCGATCACCGCGTTGAACACCGGCTCGACCATGTCGGTGAAGTATGTGCCGTGAGGCGTTTCGACACGATGGCTCTTACGGCCGCAGAACCACAATCGCCCCTGTTCGTCGATGTATCCGACATCGCCCATGCGGTGGAGCACCTCGCCGGTTCGCTCGTCGAGGATCTTCGCCAACTTCGTGGCCGCATCTCGCTTGAAGTAGCGTTTCGTGACCACCGGCCCGCGGACGACGAATTCGCCGACCACCCCCGGCGGTACGCACAGCGTGTCGTCCCAGGTCGGGATCGGGTCATCGGCGATGCGAATGACATGAACCGTGATGCCGGGCACCGGACGGCCGACACACACGCCTTTTCCTTGCTCGGTGGCGAAGCGGGTTTCGGTCAGGATTTCGTCGCTGCCGATGTTCGCCACCGGCAGCGCCTCGGTCGCACCATACGGCGTGAACACCTGCACACCGGGCGGCAGGAGCTTGGTGAACGCTTCGAGCACATCGACGCGGGCTGGGGCACCGGCGGAGATGACGCGGCGGAGGGTGCTGAGCGCGCTCGGCGTTGCCTCGCGGCTAACCAGCGCACGCAACACCGCCGGGCTGCCGAACATCTGCGTCACGCCGAACTGTCGCATCTGGCTCATCGCCTTCGCCGGGTCGATGGTGGCCGGGCGACTGGAGTCCATGTCGGGCACCACGCATGCCATGCCGAGCGCCGGGCCGAACAGGGCGAACAGCGGGAAGGTACACAGGTCCACTTCCCCCGGCTCGATGCCGTACACCGCCTTCAACAGTTCCACCTGGGCGGCGAAGATGCCGTGCGTGTACTCGACCCCCTTCGCCACGCCGGTGCTGCCGCTGGTAAACAGGATCGCGGCGAGGTCGTCGGCCGACACGTTCGGAAAGTACTCCGCACTCTCCGAGTGCGGCTTGCCCGGAATGTACTCCGCACTCTCCGAGTGCGGCTTGCTCCGAACCGCACTCGGCGAGTGCGGAGTACACTGTCGCACTTCACCGATGCTCCGGGTGCAGAAGAACCGCCACCCGCCAACGTTCACGGTGGTCTTGATCGACCCCTTCGCCCAGCCGAACAACCGCCGGCCGACGTGAGCTTTGGCGATGCCGATGAACGCCTCCGGCTCCGCTTCCCCCAGGCAGGTGCCGAGGTTCTTCACCCCCATGCCGGGGTCGATCATCACCGGCACGGCGGCGAGTTTGAACAGGGCGAACGTGACGGCGAAGAAGTCGAGGCCTGGCGGCACCATGAGCGCCACCCGCGTGCCGCGGCCGATGCCGAGTGCTGCCAACCCGTGGGCGACCGCATCGGCGTCGGCGTTCAACTCGCGGTACGTCAGGGTGCGGTGGGGCGAATTGCCGTGCGGGTTCACCGGCCCGATTGGAACGTGAACCGCCGGGAGGTCGGGGAATTCCGCCGCCATGCGGGCCAGGTGCGACGCGACGTTGAGAGTGGTGGCGGTCATTTCTTGGCGTGGTCTGCTCGCTCCGCGAGCGGTCTGTGGGAACCCGCTCGCGGAGCGAGCAGAGCACTATTTCGCCGTCACCCGCGCGACTTCGGCGCAGTCTTTGTCGCCGCGGCCGCTGAAGCAGAGCACCACCACGTCGTCCTTCTTCCGCTTCGCGGCCTCGCGGATGGTCTCGACGACCGCGTGGGCTGTTTCGAGTGCCGGCAATATTCCTTCCAGCCGGCCGCACAGGTGGAAGGCGTCCAGCGCTTCCTGGTCTGTCACGCTGGTGTACCGCACGCGGCCGGTGTCCTTCCAGTAGCTGTGCTCCGGCCCGACGCCGGGGTAATCGAGGCCGGCGCTGACCGAATGCACGTCCGCGGTCTGGCCGTCGTCATCTTGCAGCACGTAACTGAAGCTGCCGTGCAGCACGCCGGGCTTGCCGAACGTGAGCGTGCTGGCGTGGTCGCCCGGCTTCGCAGTTCGCCCGCCCGCTTCCACACCGATCAACTCCACGCCCTCGTCGTTCACGAACGGGTGGAACATCCCCGCCGCGTTGCTGCCGCCGCCGACGCACGCCACCACCGCGTCGGGCAACCGGCCGATCTGCTCGCGGCACTGCTGCTTCGTCTCGGTGCCGATCACGCTCTGGAAGTCCCGCGTCATCTGCGGGAACGGGTGCGGGCCGACCACGCTGCCGATGATGTAGTGCGTGTGCTCGACCGTGCTCATCCACTCCCGCATCGCCTCGTTCGTCGCGTCCTTCAGCGTCTTGCTCCCGCTCTCCACGGGAAACACTTCGGTGCCCATCGCCCGCATTCGGAACACGTTCAGTTCCTGCCGGCGAACGTCTTCGCTGCCCATGTACACGCGGCACTCCAGGCCGAGCAGCGCCGATGCGGTCGCACTCGCCACGCCGTGTTGCCCGGCCCCCGTCTCGGCGATCACCCGCTTCTTGCCCATCCGCTTGGTCAGCAGGGCCTGCCCGATGGCGTTGTTGATTTTGTGTGCGCCGGTGTGGTTCAGGTCTTCCCGCTTCAGGTAAATGCGGGCACCGCCGGCGTGGGCGGTCAGCCGTTCGGCGAAGTACAACCGACTCGGTCGGCCGACGTACTCGTTCAGAATCCGGTGGAATTCGCCCATGAACGCCGCGTCGGACGTGGCCGAGCGGAACTCGCGGTCGAGTTCGTCGAGGGCGAACATGAGCGTTTCGGGCACGAACCGACCGCCGTAGGGGCCGAAGCGACCCAGGGCGTTCGGCAGTTGCGTCGTCGCGGCAGGCATACTTCACCACTCAATGCGCGGGGAAATCGGGGGCTAAGAATCATAGTATCTGGGGAGTTCGGCATTTCCGCACCACGCCCGAGTGCACCGATGCCCGACCCGACCGATTCGTGGCTCGACTTCTGGAACGGCGAGCACCGACTCTATGCGAACGAGCGGCACCTGAAAGCGCACTACGCGCAGATCGCCGCCGACGTGCTCGCCCTGCTGCCGAACAAGGCCGTCGATCTACTCGACTGGGGGTGCGGGCCGGCGCTCGGCGCCCCCGCCTGGGCCGACGCCGGCGTACGGGTGAGCCTGTACGACAAGGCGCACACGAACCAGGTGAAATTGGCCGCCGCGTTCGGGAAAGATTCCCGCGTACGGGTGCTGACCGATGCCGACTACGCCGCACTGCCGGCCGAGTCGTTCGACGTGTTGCTGGTGAACTCGGTCCTTCAGTATCTGACCGCCGACGAGTTCCGCGGCGTGCTCCCCGAACTGCGGCGGCTGATCCGCCCCGGCGGGCGGTTGTTCCTGGCGGACGTCATCCCGCCCACCGCCGGCATGTTCGACGACGTGAAGACGCTTCTGGGTGCCGGCTGGCGGTACGGCTTCCTGTTCGCCGCGGTCGGTAGTCTGGCGCACACCTGCCTTTCCGGCTATCGCAAGCTGCGGCAGCGACTGGGCCTGACCGTGTACACGCCCGACCAGATGTTCGACGTGCTGAAGGCCGCCGGGTTCGAGGCGGTCCGCGTGCCGACGAACATCGGGTTCAGTCAGCACCGCATGTTGTTCGACGCCCGCAAGGTGTGACCATGCCCGAGTTGCCCGAAGTGGAAACGGTCGTCCGCGACCTCCGCCCGCTGCTCGCGGGACGGACGATCGTGAGCGTGTGGGCGGGCAAGCCGGCGCTCCGGCGGCCGTGGCAGAAGGCGTGGGAGAAGTCGCTCACCGGGGCGGCGTTCGCCGAGTTGAAGCGTCGCGGGAAGTGGATCCTCGTTCAGGTGAACCCCGGCAGTCATGCCGGGGGTGGGGGGGTATTACTCGTTCACCTGGGCATGACCGGCCAGTTCACCGTCGTGCCGAAAGCTGCACCCCTCGAAACGCACACGCATCGCATCTTCGACCTGGACAACGGCACGCAGTTGCGGTTCCGCGACATCCGCCGTTTCGGCAGCGTGGAGTGGTATCCGAGCGAAGTGGTCGCCCTGGCCAACCTGGGCGAGAAGCTCGGCCCGGAGCCGTTCGACATCCCCGCCGCCCCGTTCGCCGCCGACGTGCAGAAGTCGAAGCGTACGCTGAAAGCGATCCTGCTTGATCAGTCGGTGGTGGCGGGCGTGGGGAACATCTACGCCGACGAATCGCTCTTCCGTGCCGGGTTGCACCCCGAACGACGTGGGAACGAACTGACCGTCGCCGAGTGTGATCGGCTTCGGGGGTGCATCGAAACCGTCATCGCCCAGGCCATCGCGGGACGCGGAAGCACCATCCGCGATTACGTCGGCGGGTCGGGGTTGCGGGGCGGATTTCAAAGTGAACACGCGGTCTACGGGCGAACTGGTGAGAAGTGCGTGACGTGCGGGAGTGAGATCGTGCGGGTCGTCCTCGGCGGGCGGAGCAGCCACTTCTGCCCGCATTGCCAGCCGACGCGGAGGAAGCGGTCATGAGCCGAAAGCAGATACGAAGTGTCCGCTCCATGATCCGTGGCGGAATCACCCTGACGCTCACGATCGTCGGGTTGGTGACATCGGTGGTCTTCGCGATGTGGCTCACGCGGACACTTTCACCACGCGGAGAGTGGCTGAACAACACTCTCACGGCCTTCGGCTATCCCATCGCCTGGCTGCTGCTTACCCTGCTGTACGTCAGCCTGATGACGACCCTGGTGGACTGGTTCTTCCGCCTCCTCTGGCCGAAACCGCGAAACGAAGAGTGAAGTCGCTCACAGGCTTTTGACCGTGGAGAGCCGGCACTCGGGGTATTTGCGGAGCAGCCGACGATAGACGGGCGTGCGCTTCATCGCCTGGCGGATCAAATCCCAGGACGACACATCTGACGCACACGACGGACACATGCGGAGCGGAAAGCGGACCTGGATGAGATTTCCGCTGCCGGCCGGCTGGTCTCCCACCGGGAGTACCACAACGCCCGTGAACGGCATCAGGATGAGCGAGACCAGGCTGACCCACACCCCGACGGGTTGATGCTCGGCGAGTGTTTCGCAGGTGGCCACCAGCAGCAACGAGTCACGAGTTTGACAGCCGCAGAGGGCGCAGTCAGTTTCAAGTGGCAGGGTGTTGCCCGACATGAGGGCAGAGATTTCCACCTCCGGGGAAAGCACCGCCTCCCCGCTCGCCGCTTTCAACACACTGAGCGACGGCACCTCCACCGCC
>JANNDF010000427.1:0-11433 GCA_031387445.1 Planctomycetia bacterium | reverse complement strand
GCCTGTCCGGCTCGTGGCGCCGGTCATCTGGAAACACGATGGATCAGGTCAGCGCCTATGTTGTCAGAAGCCAGCTTGAGCTGTTTTCCAACTTCACGTATTTTCTGGATGATCCGGTCAACGGCGACCAGTTCGCCCAGCCGGACCGACGCACCACCACGGGCATCAACGCCAGCCGCACCTGGTCTTCGACGCTGCTTGGGCAAAGCTCAGAAACGACGCTTGGCGTTCAGTTTCAAAATGACAACATTCAGAATGAGCTGTACAGCAGCGTGGCGCGACAGCGATTGGCAACAACGCGCTCAGACAACATTGTCCAAAGCAGTCTGGGTGTCTATCTGGAAAACAGCACGCGCTGGACCGACAAGTTCCGCACCGTGGCGGGCGTTCGCGCCGACACTTTCCGCTTTAACGTCGACAGCGACAACCCGGCGAATTCCGGCACCCATGTGGCCAGCACAGTCAGCCCCAAGCTGAACCTGATTTTTGGGCCTTGGAACAAAACTGAGTTTTACGCCAGCGCCGGCACCGGTTTTCACAGCAACGACGCACGCGGCACGACCATCACGGTGGACCCCAAAACCGGCGCCCCGGCGGATCGGGTGTCGGCTCTGGCAGGCGCCAGGGGGGTTGAACTGGGCGTACGCACCGAAGCCATCGCCGGCCTGCAATCGTCATTCTCCGTGTACCAGGTTGAATTGGACTCGGAGTTGCTGTTTGTTGGCGACGCTGGCACCACCACCGCCGGGCGACCGAGCCGCCGTATCGGCTTCGAATTTTCCAACTATTACAAGCCCAATCGCTGGCTCACCATTGATGCCGACTTGGCGTTTGCGCAGGCGCGTTTTCGCGACTTCGACCCGACGGGCAACCGCATTCCCGGGGCCGTGGAAGGTGTGGCGTCGCTGGCGCTGGCCGTCGACAACCTGGGCCCGTGGTTTGGGGCTTTGCAACTGCGTTATTTCGGCCCGCGCCCACTGATCGAAGACAATTCGGTTCGTTCACAGGGAACGACCACGCTGAATGGCCGGATTGGCTACAAGATCAGCCCCAAAGTGAAAATTGAGCTGGAAGGGTACAACCTGACCAACCGCAAAGACTCGGCGATTGACTACTTCTACGCTTCGCAGCTCAAGGGAGAAGCTGCGCCAGTGGATGACATCCACTTCCACCCGGTCGAATCGCGCTCGTTCCGATTGACTCTGATTGCCAACTTCTGAATGCCGGCCCTCGTGAGCACCGGCTCTCTTGCCCCTCAAAACAGCCCGGGCTCGACTTCCGGTGGGCTGCGGGTGACGGCAGACTTCGCGAGCGCCTGCGCCTCATCCACAGGCGCCAGCGAGCTAACGCGCACCCCCAGCAGCCGCAGCTTGCGCTCCAGCGGTACCCGTTTCAAACACAACCCTCCGGTGTGGCGGATCTCCTTTGCGTCGGCGGTGAAGTGGTCCAGCGTGATGTCGCGCGTGGCGGCTTTGAAGTTGTCGTAACGCAGCTTGATGCCGATGGTTTTGCCGACATAACCCTTGCGCTGCAAATCGCCCGCCAGGCCTTCACACAGGCGCGTGAAAATCTGGCCCAGCTCGGCCTTGTCGGCCACGGCGTGCAGGTCGCGGTCGAAGGTGGTTTCGCGGCTGATGGTGACCGGCTCGCTGTTCATCGACACCGGGCGCTCGTCGCGGCCCCAGGCGGCGCGGAACATCCACGCGCCGGTGGCTTTGCCGAAGGTGCCGATCAGCCATTGCTCGTCGCGGGCGGCGAGTTCGCCGATCAGGCTGATGCCGTGGCTTTTGAGTTTTTCGTCGGCCTTGGGGCCAATGCCATTGATCTTGCGGCAGGGGAGGGCCCAGATTTTTTCCTGCAGGTCTTCTTCGTGAATGATCGAGATGCCATTGGGTTTGTTGAACTCACTGGCCATCTTGGCGAGCAGTTTGTTGGGCGCCACGCCCACCGAGCAGGTCAGGCCCGTTTCATCAAATATGCGTTTCTGGATCAGGCGCGCCAGCACGCGCCCACCTTCGCGCTGGCCGCCGGGCACCTCGGTGAAGTCGATGTAGACCTCGTCCACGCCGCGGTCTTCCATCAGGGGCGCGATGTCGAGGATGATGGTTTTGAACTGGCGCGAGAACTTGCGGTATTCGTTGAAGTCCACCGGCAGCAAGATCGCCTGCGGGCACAATTTGGCGGCCTTCATCATGCCCATGGCCGAGCCGACGCCAAACTGGCGCGCGGCGTAGGTGGCGGTGGTGATGACACCGCGGCCGGTGTAGTCTTTGAGCAGCTCAAAGGCCGCCACGGGAATGTGCCGCAGGTCGGCCACGTCGGTCCATTCGCGTTCGGGGTGGCTCCCCCGCAGGCGCGCCAGCATGTCTTCAAAAGAGCGGCGGCTGCCGCCAATGACTACCGGCAGGCCCTTGAGCTGCGGGTAGCGCAAGAGCTCGACAGACGCATAAAACGCGTCCATGTCCAGGTGTGCGATCCGGCGGATCGTCTGCGTGACCATCACCTACAACTGGGCGCAGATGACCACCAGCCCCAGGGTAACCAGAATCAAACCCAGCCGCTCGTGGCGGCTCAGGCTTTCATCAAACAACTTGCGCGACACCGCGTAACTGAACAACACCTCAACCAACCCCAGGGTCTTGATGTCGGCCACTGGCCGCAGTGCAAAACCGGTGAACCAGCCGATCGACGCCATCGCGCCCATCGCGCCCGCCACACTGGAGAGCCGCCAGGCGCGAGCGACCTGCGCCATGCGCCCCGGCTCGCGGATGGCTATCCAGCCGCCCAGCAGCACCGACTGGAGTATTTGCGCCAGCAACACCCCGCTGGCGCCTATCAGCCATGGCGACACCCCGGGCTGGGTGAGCGCCGCGCCCCGGTAACCGACACTCGCCAAGGCGAAGCAGGCCCCTGAAGCCAGACCCGCCAGCGCCGCCTTGCCAAACCAGGAAGCCGGGTTGGCGATGTTCTTTTTCGGCATCGACAACATCACCACACCGACACTTGCACACAGCATGGCCAGCGCCGACCAGAGGCCCGGAATTTCAAGCAACAACACGCTGCCCAAGAGGCCGGCCTGCAACACCTCGGTTTTGGCCAGTGCCACACCGATCACAAAGTTGCGCTCTTTCATGGCCAGCAGCAAAAAAGCCGTGGCCAGGATTTGCGCCACCGCGCCTACCACCAGCCAGATGAAATAGGCCACGCCGTAAACCGGCGCCACGCCACCGGCCGGCAAAAACTGCAGCACCACCCACAGCCACAAGGCCGCGAACGGCAGGCCATACAGAAATCGCACCAAGGTGGCTGAAAGCGTGCCCAGCTCGCTCACGAGCGAGCGTTGCGCCGCGTTGCGCACCGTCTGAAAAAATGCCGCGGCGATGACGATGGGAATCCAGGCCCAGGTGGCGGCTTGCGTCAACTGCATGTCAGGTGGGGTAGGTTCCCGGCAACAACACGCTTTTGTCCACCGTGTCCATCTGCGTGCGTCCGCAAAAGGCCATCGTCAAATCCAGCTCCTTGTGGATGATCTCCAGCGCTTTGCTTACACCGGCTTCGCCCATGGCGCCGAGCCCGTAAGTGAAGGCGCGGCCGATGTAGACGCCTTGCGCGCCCAGCGCCCGCGCCTTGAGCACGTCCTGCCCGCTGCGGATGCCGCCGTCCATGTGCACTTCAATCTGTTTGCCGACTGCCTCCACGATGGGCGGCAAGGATTTGATCGACGACAGGGCGCCATCGAGCTGGCGCCCGCCGTGGTTGGAGACGATGAGCGCGTCGGCGCCGCTGTTCACGGCGAGTTTGGCGTCTTCCACGTCCTGGATGCCTTTGACGATCAGTTTGCCGCCCCAGCGCTTCTTGATCCATTCCACGTCGTTCCAGTTGAGCGTCGGGTCAAACTGTTTGGCCGTCCACTGCATCAGGTCACCCATGTCGTCCACGCCTTTCACATGCCCGTGGATGTTGCCGAAGCTGTGGCGTTTGGTGCCGAGCATACCCAGCGCCCAGCGCGGTTTGGTGGCGATGTTGAGAATGTTGGGAATGGTCAGGCGCGGCGGCGCGGTGAGCGTGTTTTTCAGGTCCTTGTGGCGCTGGCCGATGATCTGCAGATCGAGCGTCAGCACCAGCGCGCCGCATTTCGCCGCGCGGGCGCGGTCAATCAAACGGCCGATGAAGTCCCGGTCGCGCATCACGTAGAGCTGGAACCAGAAAGGTGCCCGGGTGTGTTCGGCGATGTCCTCGATGGAGCAGATGCTCATGGTCGAGAGCGTGAAGGGCACGCCAAACTTCTCGGCGGCGCGCGCGGCCTTGATTTCACCGTCGGCGTGTTGCATGCCGGTCATGCCCACGGGCGCGAGTGCCACCGGCATGGCGACCTCACGTCCGATCATGGTGGTCCGGGTGCTGCGGTTTTCCATGTTCACGGCAACGCGCTGGCGCAGCTTGATGTCCTGGAAGTCGTCGCAGTTGGCGCGGTAGGTGCTCTCTGTCCAGGAGCCCGAGTCGGCGTAGTCGTAAAACATGCGCGGCACTCGTTTTTGCGCCAGCACGCGCAGGTCTTCGATGTTGGTGATCACGGCCATCGGGGGCTTTCGGTCGGTTGGAATTACCGCAATGGTAAAGCAGTGCCGGCCCCGTACGCGGCTTGCTGGCGAATGGATTCAAAGCGCGATTTGGCCGGTCTTTCCGTGTGGGCATGGCTGCATCACCCACCGCGGGCTGGACGGCCGGGGTTCACCGGGTCGCGGTCAGTCGTCCGCGGACAGGCTGTTCAGCACGTCGCCGGTGTAATCCCCTTCGCCCGTTTGCAGGTTGCCGGACATGTCCAGGTAGATCTTGTCTTGCAGGATTTCCTGCACCACGATCTGCAGTTTGTCGGTGGTGCGAATGTCCACCAGCGGCGGGGCGCCGGTGTTCAGCGCCACCATCCGCTTCTGGATGAGGGTGGACAGTTTGAACCGCCCGCCCACCTTGTTCACGATCTCCTCTTCCTTCAGTTCGTCGAGCATGGCGAAATCCCCCGTTGAGTGAACTCGGTGTCGATGATCCGCAACAACTCGCCGGCGGCGTTCGGCACGGTGTCGTTCACCACCCGCACGTCGAACTCGCCGGCGTGGGCCATTTCCCGTTCGGCCGAGGCCAGTCGGCGGGCGATCCGCTCGTCGCTCTCGGTGTTCCGCGCCCGCAGCCGGCGTTCCAGTTCGGCCGCGCTCGGCACGTCCAGGAACACCGACAGGTGGTCGTCGGGGTACAACCGCCGCACCGCCGCCGCCCCCTGCACGTCAATCACCAGCAGGACGCCCCACCCGCCCATCCGCGGGCCGTCCACTTCCGTCCGCGGGGTGCCGTAGTAGTCGTGCCCGTGGACGACGGCGTACTCGATCAACTCCCCGTCCGCGATGGCCTCTTCGAACCGCTCCTGCGGCCAGAAGTGGTAGTCCACCCCCGGCCGCTCGCCCGGCCGTTCGCTCCGGGTGGTGGCGGTGATCGCCCGCCGCAGCGGGAACCGGCACGCCTTCAGCACCTCGTCCACCACCGTCGATTTGCCCGCCCCGCTCGGCCCGGACAGGACGAGCAGGGGCGGCAGGAGGTCATTGGTCATTGGTCATTGGTCATTGGTCATTGGTCATTGGTCATTGGTCCGGACCTTGTCATGCGGCCGGGAGTGCATCCCGGATCACCGATGACGAGTGACCGATGACCGATGACCGATGACCGATGACTACTCCACGTTCTGGATCAACTCCCGCACCCGTTCCAGGTGGGCCTTCAGGTCCACCACCCGCCGCGACACGCCCACGTCGCCGGCCTTCGACCCAAGGGTGTTCGCCTCCCGGCCCATCTCCTGCACGACGAACTCCAGCCGCCGCCCGGCCCCGTCACTCGCCCCGGCCGTCACCAGTTCGGCGAACTGATCCAGGTGGGCGGCGAACCGCGTCACCTCTTCGGACACGTCCGTGCGGTCGGCGAAGGTGGCCACCTCACGGATCAGGTGGTCGGGCTCCACCGTCACCCCGGCGTCGGCCACCGCCTGCCGCACGCGGTCGAGAATCCGCGTGCGGTAGCCGGCCACCACCGCCGGCAGGCACTCCCGGATGCCACCCAGTGCGGCGGTCATGGCGGCGTGCTGGGCCATCAGTTCGGCCGCCATCGCCCGCCCTTCGGCCGCCCGTGCGGCGTCCAACTTCACCAAGGCTTCGCCCAGCACCTTCTCCACCACCGGCCACTCGTCCTCCGGCAGCCCACCCATGCTCACCGTTTCGGGGGCGATACCGGGCAAACTCAGCAGCCCGCTCAGCACGGCGTTCACGGCCGAGGCGTCCAACCCGTCGCACGCCTCGATCACCTGCCGCTTGTAGGCGGTCAGGGTGGCGGTGTTCAAGGTCAGGTCGGCGGGGCGGGCGGTGCGGTCCACCCGGATCTGCACCTGCACGCTCCCGCGGCGGACGTGCCGGCGGACCACCTTCTCCAGTTCGGCCTCGAACAGCGGGTACGGGTCGGTGCCGCGGGCGGTCAGTTTCAGGTGGCGGTTGTTCACCGCCCGCACCTCGACGGAAACGGCGAACCCGGTGCCGGCACCGCGGGCCGACCCGAAACCGGTCATGCTGAGGAGCACGGGCGAAGTCTCGGTTAGGGCTGAGGCGCGGGTGGGGTGGTCGACTCGCCCGGGGTGGTCTCGGAAGGCGTGTCCTTCTTCTCTTCCGGAATGGCGGCAAACGTCTTCACGCTGATCATGATGACCAGCACCCAAATGGCGGCCAGGTACAGGGTGATCTTGGTGAACGCGTCGCCGGCGCGGGAGCCGAACGCGCTCGACCCCCCTGGGCCGCCGAACGCCCCGGCCAGCCCGCCCCCCTTGCCCCGCTGGATGAGGACGATGAACATCAGGATCAGGCTGATGACGATCAACACCCCGGTGAGGGTCCAACCCCAGACGGTGATCGTGGTCTCGGCGGCGAACGGGGGCACGGCGGCGCTCCGACAAACGTAGGAACTCATACTTTAGGTCCGACCCGCCGGTTCGGGAAGGGCGGACAGTCGGGATCAACGGACACGGACACCGGCGGATGTCGCCCCGCCCGAGTATCGTTACACTGAGATGGACGCTTAGAGGTGGTTCCCATGAGCAGTGTCGTCTTGGAACCGGGCATGGTGCGCGACTCGCTGGTGTCTGCCGACGGGGTGGTTGAAGTGTGGGACACCGACGGCCGCTTGATCGGTCGATTCCTGCCAGACCGCCTCACCCACCCGGAACGGAGCGTGAGCGAGGCCGAACTCCGCCGGCGGGCGGCCGACACGAAACCGGGCCGCACCCCGGACGAAGTCATGGCCCGGTTGAGGGCCATCTCGTGATGGCTCGACTGGGCGGATGAAGCGCTCGACGAACTGGCCGACATTTACGTCCTCGCCACGCCCGAAGACCGTGAGGTGATCGCCCGGCGGGTGTTAACGCTGAACAAGGCGCTGGCGGATGATCCGTATTCCGTCGGCGAAGAGCGTGAGGGGGATTTGCGGATCGACGCCAACCCGTGGCTGACCGTGTGGTTTCGGGTCACCCCCGATGGTCTGATGGTGCGGGTGATTCACGCCCACAGACCAACCCGACGTTCCCGCTGACTGGTCGTGGCTCACACCACCCCGCACATCCGCAGCGCGATCACCACCGCCAGCCCCGCCAGCAGTGGAATCGCCACCCGCCCGGCGAGCGCCCACGGGGTGCTGCCCGTCAACTTCCCGCACATGACCGCCACCGCCGCCACTGGCGACATCGTTCGACCCGCCGCCGACCCGATACTCACCAGCGACCCCACGTCGTTCGGGTTCATGCCGGCCGCCACCGCCGGCTCGTGGAAGAACCCGTACAGGCTGGCGGTGCTGGCCATGCCCGACCCGCTGGCCGCCGCGAACGCCCACGGCATGAGCACGGCCAGCGGCACCAGCAGCCACGGGGCGGCCGTCACCAGTTGTTTCACCACCTCGCCGAACCCGGCCAACTCGATCGCCTTGCCGAACGCCACCGCCACCACGATCAGGCTGACGATGTTGGCGAACCCGTACCCGGCACCCTCGAAGAACGCCTTCGCCGCGTCGCCCGCCTTCTTCGGCGACGTGAGTGCCGCCACCGCCGCCCCGAGCACCATCGCCAGCCCGACCATCCGCCCGCCGGCCGCCTTGCCCGCCGCCTTCTCGGTCATGTCAGGCCCGGCCAGTGCCAGCCAGTCGTTGGGTACGGAGATCAGCTTCAGCGGCTCACCGGACAGCAGCAGCAGCAGCAGCGGGACGACGGGCACGGCGGCCTTCAACCAGTTGATGTTGCCGGTGGGAGGGGCTTCGGTGGTGGGGGGAGCGTCGCCCTTCCACCACCAGCGGGTGAGCGCCCAGAACACCGCCGTGCTCACCACCAGTTGCGGCACCACCACCCACGGCAAATGCACGCGGGCGAGGGTGATGGTGTCGGCCCCGGTCTTGTCCTTCACCGTGTTCAGTTCCGGGGCACCGGGGTTGAACAACTCCCCGCCAACGCTCGCCCCGAGCAGCAGCGCCGAGCCGATCACCAGCGGGTGAAAGCCGGCCGCCCGCATGACCGGCACCACCACCGCCCCCAGGCAGACGGCCACGCTCGTCTGGCTCAGCACCGGGATGTTCACCACGAACCCGGCCAGCACCACGCCGGGCACGATGAGGAACCGCACCCGCCGCACCGGGGCCACCAACACCCGCACCAAATGCTGATCGCACTCGGTCAACTTCAGCACGTAGGCGAAGCCCATCGCCGAGCAAATGGGGATGACGTACGCCTCCCCGCTGAACGTGTCGAAGAACTTGCGGCACACGTCCGGCAGGTAGCCGCCGGCCAGCCCGAGGATGACGGCGGCGGCCAGCAGCACCAGTCGCACGTCCCACCCGCGGGCGGTGAGCACGGCGGCGGCCACGATGAGCACGACCGCGAGCAGGAGGAGCCACATGGGGAGGTTCGGAGCGGGAAGGGATGGCGGTTGGTGCGGTTGTATCGAGCGCCCGGCCGGTGTCGCCGGCATTTTGAAATGATGCCCTCAAGTGCCGGTTGCGATTCGGCCGGCCGGTGGCACACTTGAATGAATACCGCCGGAGGGTTGACCGTGCCGCGAGACGCCATGCTCGGACTGTTGGCCGGGGTGGTCGGGGTGGTGACGATCGCCGTCGTGTACCACCAGAAGAACGCCACGCAAGCCGCCACGCAATCGTTGACGCCGTCCACCGCCCCGATCAAACCGGTGGCCAACTACCCGACGCCGGCCGCCACCCCCGCCGTGCCGGGCCGGTAAAGTACTCCGCACTCTCCGAGTGCGGGCAATCGGAACCGCACTCGGAGAGTGCGGAGTACTTTTCGCCGCTCGTGTGTAACACTTCGCCCACCCCAGCCCCTCCACCTGTCGCGGTGTGATACCGTAGCTCGGCCCAATTCGTTCCAGGGGCCAGGCCGTGTGGCGTTCGTTTCTCCCGTTCGCACTCCTCGCCGTCGCCGTCGCGGTGGCCGCTCCTGTTCCCGCCCCGTCCGGCAAGCTCGCCCCGATCCCGGCTCCAGACCCCGACGCCGCCGACTACGACAAACCGCCGAAGGGGGCACTCCTCCGCCTCGGCTCGCGGCAGATGCGGCACCCGCGGGGCATCGTGGGCGACTACGCCGCCGACGGCCGCACCCTGTTCACCGCCGGCCCCGGCCGCGTGTGCGAATGGGACACCGACTCGAACACCCTTCGGCGGGTCTACCCGCTGCCGGACAAACTGCGCGTGGAGCAGGCGGGCTGCACCCCCGACGGCCGGCTGGTGCTGGTGAAGGACTCCGTTCGCATACTCGTGTTCGATCGGGCGACCAAAGAGCGGCTGTACAAGCTGAATGTGGACGGCAGCCGCGGCCTCGACCAGTTCGCCGCGTCTCCGGACAGCAAGCAGGTGGCGGTAAGCACCGGCGACGGTCACGTCCGCCAGTTCGATTTGACCTCCGGCAAGTTGCTCGACTTCACCGCCAGCCACCCGCTCCCGCCGCCGACGCCGGACGAAATCGCCGACCCCACGCTCCCCCGCCGCAAGCGGCCCCCGGAGGTGTACTCCCTGGCGTGGTCGCCCGACGGCAAGACCATCGCGTCGTGCTCGAAGGGCGAGGGGGTGATGGCATGGAACTCCCTTACGGGCGAAGAGCGGTGGAGCTTCAACACCGGCAAGGCGTACGGCAAAATCGCGTTCACCGCCGACGGCAAACACCTGCTCGCCCCGCTGAAGACGAACACGACGGACATTCTCGTGCGGCTCGATGCTACCACCGGGGAGAAGGGGGACGAGCTGGCCGGGTTCGGCGCGCCACACGGGCTGGCGGCGTCGGCCGACGGCCGCTTCCTGTGCAACGGCAAGGACGTGTGGGACGTGAAAGCCGACAAGCGGATTGCCACCACCCTGCCGACCTACTGGACGAGAGGGCTGGCGATCAGCCCGGACGGCAAGCGGGTGGCGATCGCACCGGGCGAGCTGCGGGTGTTCGACACGGCCACCGGGAAGGAGCTGTTCGACGACTCCGGCCACACCGACGAGGTGACCGTCTTGGCCGTCCGTCCGGACGCCAAGCAGATCGCGACGGCCGGGAAAGACCGGACCTTTCGCCTGTGGGATGCGACGACCAGCAAGCAGGTCAAAGTGTTCCCCCGGAATGCGGAACCGACGGCGATGGCCTACTCGCCGGACGGCAAGCACCTGGCGGTTGCCGTGTACTATGGCCTGTGGGTGTACGACCTGGCGACCGGCAAGGAGGTCTGGAATGCCCTCGGGTACGACTACGGCAGCATGCACCTGGCGTACTCACCGGACGGCAAGACGCTCGCGGCCGGTGCCTGCGGGCTGACAGTCCACCTGTTCGACGCCGCCACGGGCGAGGCGGGGCGGAAACTGACCGGCGAGACAAACGCCTCGAATTTCCCCTTCCGCTTCGCCTGGACGCCCGATTCGACCGGCATCGTGGCACCGGTGAAGCTGGGGGCGAATCCGAAGGGTGGGCCGGGGGCTGAGGGGGACGACAAGTTCCGCGTGGTGCTGTGGGACGTAAAGACCGGCGAACGGGTGCGAACACTCGGCGAACCGGCCGACAAGTGCCCGCCGATGGTCGCCATTTCGCCGGACGGCAAGCACGTTGCCATCGGTGGGAAGGCAGTGAGTGTGGCGGACTGGAAGACCGGCAAAGAGAAGTGGGCGGCGGACGTGACGGCCGGCTACGGCCTGGCGTTCGACGGCGACGAGCACCTGTACGCCGACGGCCTCAAGCTGGACGTGAAGGACGGCAAAAAGGTCGGCGAACTGAATCTCGACCCGAAGACGCTGCGGGCGCTGGCGATCCCGCCGAAGGGGAAGACGGTGCTCACCGCATCGGCCGACGACAACACGGTGGTCGTGTGGCCGCGGTGACCGATT
>JANNDF010000415.1:0-7644 GCA_031387445.1 Planctomycetia bacterium | reverse complement strand
GGCAAGAGCGTGATGTACGTGTTCCAGGCCACGAACAACGACTACTGGTTCGGGAGCAACGACCGCGGCGTGTCCCGCTACGACGGCAAAGCCCTGGTCAACTTCACCACGAAGGACGGCCTGGCCAGCGATCGCATCCGGGGCGTCCAGGAAGACAAGTCGGGTATCATCTATGTCACCACTTACGAAGGCATCAGCCGGTTCGACGGGCGGGCGTTCACGACCCTGATCGCCCCCGCCAAGGCCGACCCAAACGGGTGGAAGATCCAGCCGGACGACCTGTGGTTCGTGGGACCGCCGGACGCCGGGGTGGTGTTCCGCTACGACGGCAAAGCGATGCACCGGTTGGAGTTCCCCAAGACCAAACTGGGTGACGAGCACTTCGAGAAGCTGCCGCGGGCGAAGTTCCCGAACGCCATCTACAGCCCGTATGACGTGTACTGCATCGTGAAGGACAGCAAGGGCCACCTCTGGTTCGGCAGCACCTGCCTGGGCGTGTGCCGGTACGACGGCAAGGCGTTCGACTGGCTCACCGACCGCACGCTCGTGGTGGCACCCGTCCGGGCCATCCTCGAAGACCAGAAGGGCAACTTCTGGTTCACCTACAGCGGCGGCGGCTCGCTCGACGGCCTCATGGCGGTGAGCGAGTTCGGCAAGCTCCGGAAGGGGGCGGAGGGCACCATCGTCGAGGGCATGTCGGTCCTTGAAGAAGGGGACGGCAAACTGTGGACGGCGGCGCTGGGTGCGGGCGTATTCAAGTACGACGGGAAGCAGAAGGTCCACTACCCCATCAAAGACGGCAAGACCGTGATCGAGGTGTTCGCCGTTTACACGGACCGCCGCGGCGACATCTGGCTCGGGACGCACAACGGCGGGGCGTACAAGTTCAACGGCAAATCGTTCGAGAAGTGGAACCCGTGACCGAGAATGTGGTGGCACACCAGTGGGCGACGACTGCGGCCGGGTTCGACATCGCCATCGTGTCGCTCGTCATGTCGCTCGTGTTCGACGATTTCCCCCACCGACGGTAGCCACAGAGGAAAGTCCGATGGAACCCACCCGCGACGAAGTGGACCGGATGACGGGACCGGTGGTGATCGAGTTCGGGGCCGACTGGTGCCCGCACTGTCAGGCGATCCAAGCGGAGATGACTGCCGCACTGGTACGACACCCGACGGTGAAGCACATTCCGGTCGAGGACGGAAAAGGGAAGCCGCTCGGCCGGTCGTTCCGGGTGAAGCTGTGGCCGACGCTGGTGTTCCTCCGCGACGGGCTGGTCGTGAGCCAACTCGTCCGCCCGTCGGCGGACGAGATCGCCAGGGGATTCGCCGAACTCACCGGATGACCCGCCGACCGACCGTCGGGTCTTGCGAGAATTCGCAGGTCTCGGCCGGCGTTCAGTCGCGTCAGCCCTTCGCCAGCGACGCGCAGATCACCTGGTTGTCGTTGCGGGCGTAGATTTTCTTCCCCGCGAACGCCGGTTGCGCCCACGTCACACTCCGCCCGCCGGCCACCTGGGTGGGGTCGATCAGGAGTCACGCCCCCGCCGGGTCACCGCTTCACCTCCACCCCCAGGTGGCGGAACAGGAAGGCATACACGTCGGTCGCCTCCTCGATGCGGTCGGTCAGCCCGGTGCCCAGCCCGTGCCCGGTGCCGGCGCTGGTCCGCAGCAGCACCACCCCGTCCGGGTTGGCCGCCTGGAGGCGGGCGGTGAACTTCCGCGACTGCATCGGATCCACTCGCGGGTCATTCGCCCCGGTCAGCAGCAGCGTCGGCGGGTACTTGGTCCTGTTCGTCACTCGGTGGTACGGCGAGTAGGCGTGCAGCGCCTTGAACTGCTTCTCGTCCTTCACCGACCCGAACTCCGGGATGTTGAACGCCCCGTTCGACGACAACTCCACCCGCAGCATGTCGTAGATGCCGACGTGCGACACCACGCACGCCATCAAGTCCGAGTGCTGGGTGAGCGTCGCCCCCATGAGCAGCCCGCCGTTACTCCCCCCTTCGATCGCCAGCTTCCCGGCCGACGTGTACTTCTTGTCGCTCAGGTGCCGCATGACGGCGGCGAAGTCGTTGAACACGTTCTGCTTCTTCGTCAGGTTGCCGGACGTGTGCCACGCCTCGCCGTACTCCCCACCGCCGCGGATGTTCGCCACCGCGAGCACGAACCCGTGGTCGAACAGTATGCGGGAGGCCGAGTCGAACCCCGGCTCGATGTTCACCCCGTATCCACCGTAGGCGGTGAGCAGGCACGGGTTGGTGCCGTCGAGTTTCGCCCCCTTCGGCAGCAGGATGTTCACCGGCACCTTCGTCCCGTCCTTGCTGGTGGCGAACTCGCGGACCACTTTCACGTCCGACAGGTCCACCTGCGGGTCGGAGGTGAGCGGCAGCCGCTTCGTCTCCTCGGCCTCCGGGCGGAAGCGATACACCGACCCCGCCTGCGTGAACGACTCCGCCCGGAAGAGCACGTCGTCCCCGCCGGCCGGTGTCAGCCCGCCGACCGCCGCCACGTCCGGCTGTTTCGGCCCGGCGAGCGGCTTGCCGTCGTACCCGAAGCAGCGGATGACGCTCGGCCCGCCGAGTTGATAAGTGACGTACAGCCGCTTTGCCGTCGGCAGAACGGTCGCCTCGTCCGGGGCCGTCCAGAAGTCGGTGACGATCGTGTCCTCCCCCTCGGGCACTACCGTCGTTGCTTTCGACAGGTCGGTGTTATCGGCCGCCAGTCGCAGGATCTTGCCCCGCGGGGCGTCTTTGTGGGACACCACATACAGGTTGCCGTCCGGCCCGAACGCCGCCTGTACCAGCCGGTCCTCGAACTTCGCCACCTGCTGCCACTTGCCCTCCGCCGACCGCAGATAGAAGGCGAACTCGCCGCCGTCGCCGTTCTGCACGCTCGCCAGCAATCGCCCGCTCGCGGCGTGCAGTGTCACCTTGATCTCGGCGATCCGCGGCAAATCCTTGCCCAACTCGTAGCGGTCGCTGTCGGTCGAGGTGCCCAGTGCGTGGAAGTAGAGTTGCTGGTAGAAGTCGAGGTCTTCGGGCGGGCGTTCCTTCCCGCGGGGGTAGCGGGTGTAGTAGAACCCCTTGCCGTCCGCCGCCCACGCCAGCCCGCCGCCTGCGGTGCCGTTGTTCACCCGCGGGATCACCTCCCCGGTCGGCTTGCCCGTCTCGGCGTCGTACAGGTGAACGTCGCCCGATTCGCTCCCGCCCTTCGACAACGACACCGCCACCAGCTTGCCGTCCGGCGACGGCACGAACCAGTCGATGGCCGTGCCACCCTTCTTGTCCAACTCCATCGGGTCGAGCAGCACCTTCGCGTCGTCCGGCTTATCGGCAGTAGGCAGCACCACCAAGAACGGCTGCTCCTTCGGCGGTTGACGGCGGAGGGCGAACACCTTCCCGCCGTGGACGGCAAGGGACGAGTGGCCGGTGGTCTTCGCGGCCATGATCTTGGTCAGCTTCTGGCGGAGTGTGTCGGCACCGGGCAGTTTGTCGAGCACCCCGCGGGAGTGGGCGTTCTGCGCCTCGCTCCACGCCTTCACCGCCTTGTCGTCCCAGTCCTCCAGCCAGCGGTAGTCGTCGCTGACGGTCACCCCGTGGTAGGTGTCGGTGACCGGCTTCTTGGGGGTGGCCGGTGGTGCAGCGACGGCGAACGAGGCCAGCAGGAGGGCGACGGCAGCGGTGCGGAACACGGGTGCTCCCGAAAGTAGGGACGGCGAACAGTGTACCCGTTTCCGCACTGCAGTGGTGCGATGAGTTAGCCGCTCACTTCCACGTCACTTCGGCAGCGGCCTTGTGGACGAGCGGGTCGATGGCCTCCGCCAGGTACTTGCCGTCCGGGTCGTGGCTCGCGTTGAACAGCGCTGCCCACACCAGCCCGTCGTGCCGACGGACCATGAGCGCCGCCGTGCCCATAATCAGGCCGTTGTGCCACACGTTGATGCCTTTCACGGCCGGCCGCACGCTCCACCCGCACCCGTAGTACGGCCCCTTCTCGGTCACCTTCGGCCGCTCCCACAGCGTTTCGATGCTTTTCTCGCTGAGCAGTTTGCAAGCTGCCGGGTCATGGAACGCATTGGCGAAGCGAACCAGATCCGGTGCGGACGCGATCCACCCGCCGTGGGCCTCGAACCCTTCCAGGTTGAACTGCCCGTCGGGCAGGGGCACTTGTTCGCCCACCCGCGGCGGGTACACGCACGGCCCCTTCCGATTCTTCAGGTCGAAGTAGCCCACTTCCCCCTTCGCCCGGTTCTCCGGCAGTGCCCGCCCGAGCACCGCCCGCGTCACCCCGACTGGCTTGAGCACCTCTTTCTGGATGTACTCCTCGTACCTCTGGCCGCTGGCCGACTCGATGGCCCGGCCGAGCAGCAGGTAGCCGACGTTGGAGTAGGCGTACTTCGTGCCGGGGTCGAAGTCGAGCGGGCGACCGAGGGTGTACCGCACCACGGCTTCGGGCGACACGGGCAAGTCGATCTTGAGTGCGTCGGCGATCTTCTTCGGGATGCAAATCGGGTCGCCCGACTTGCCCCGATCCCACCCGCCAATGTGTTGCAGGCAGTGCCGCACGGTGATGTCGTCCAGCCGCGGGTCGGCCTTATCGCCGGGGGCCAGGTGCGGCTTCAGGGGGACGTGTTTCAGGATCGGGTCGTCGAGTTTGATCTTCCCCTTCTCGACCAGTTGGAGCACACCGACGGCGGTGAGCGGCTTCGACACGCTGGCGATGCGGAACAGGGCGTCCGGCTCCACCTTCACCTTCTGGTCGGCGTCGGCGTACCCGAACCCGCGGGTGTAGACGAGCTTGCCGTGTCGCCCGACGGCGAGGGCCGCACCCGGCACCTTGTGGTCGGCGAGGAATGTCGTCATGAGCTTGTCGAACGGCGCGAACTGGGCATCGTCGGTGCCGGTGACTGGCGAGTCGGCGGCCACCCGCGAGGCGGCGAGCACAACCACGGCAGACTGGAGGAAAGCACGACGGGTGAGCATGGGGTTTCCGAGGCGGTGAGCCGGGCCGGACGAATCGTGAGTCAGTTTAGCTGTCTCAAGCAGCCAAAACCGCGAACTCCATCACATCTTCACCCCCGCCTGACGCCGCTCCCACCCGACCGAACAGTTCACTTGAACTTCCCGCCCCTGCCGGCCGATACTTTCCAAGATGTCTGAACCCCGCGTCCTCATCCTGTTCAACCAGCCGGTGCTGCCGGCCGACCACCCCGACCGCGGGTCGGAAGAGGACGTGCTCTACTCCGTCAAGGTGGTGGGCGACAGCCTGAAGCTGGCCGGCATCCCGTTCCTCACGTTCGGCGTGACCGACGACCTGCCCGCCCTACTCGCCCGCCTGCAAGTCCGCGACTTCGAACTGGCGTTCAACCTGTACGAGGGCAACGCCGATCGATCCGTCACGGAGGTGTACTTCACCGGCCTGCTCGAGTGGTTGCGCATCCCGTACACCGGCTGCCCGTCGTTCACCCTGAGCGTGGCCCGCAACAAGCCGATGGCCAAGCGGCTGTTCCAAACGGCTGGCCTCAGCACGGCTGAATTCGCAGAGGTCAGTACGGCCGAAGTGCCGGGCTGGCAGTTGTACCCGGCCATCGTGAAGCCGGCCGCCGAGGACGCGAGCGTCGGCATCGACCAGGGGGCGGTGGTGAAGACCCGTAGTGAGTTGCAAGCGCGAGTGCAGTACGTGCTGGACGAGTACGGCCCGCCGGTGCTGGTGGAGCGGTACATCCCCGGCCGAGAAATCCAGGTGTCGCTCATCGACCTGGAAGGCACGAACCGGCCGACGGTACTGCCGTTCGCCGAGATCGCCTTTAACCCGGCGGCCGACGGCTCCCGCTGGCCGATCTACACATATACGGCCAAGTGGCACGAGGACAGCGAAGAGTACAAGCAGGCGCCGGTGCAGGTGGGGGCGAAACTGCCGGCGGACGTGGCCGAAACCGTCACCGACGTGGCCGTCCGCACCTACCACCTGCTCGGCGCCCGCGACTACTCCCGCGTGGACGTGCGTGTGACGCCGGCCGGCGAGGTGTTCGTCCTGGAGATGAACCCGAACCCGGCCATCACCAGCCTGATGATCGACGAGGGGTTGCCGGTCGTCGGCTCCACCTACGACAAGTTCATCGTCGCCCTGGTGCGGAACGCCTCCGCCCGCAGCCACACGGCCGCGGGCAACCGCCGAGTGCGGGCCTGATCGGGCGACCCCGGCAGTCATGCCGTGGGCTGATCGTGTCCCTTACCCCCGGCCTGACTGCCTGAGTTCACCGAATACACCCATGCACCCCCTCACCGTCGTCAACGCCGCCACTGCCACCTTCGACTGCTCGTTCGGCCGCGGGTGCGAGGGCATCTGCTGTCGTCACGGGGAGCCGAGCGTCACGCCCGCCGAGAAGGCCCGCATCGACGGCGTACTCGACCGCGTCCGCCCGCTGCTGCGGCCGGACGCGGCGGCGGCCCTCGACGCCGACGGGTGGCTGTCGGCCGAGCAGAAACTCGACCTGCCGATGACGCGAGTGGTGGACGGGTGGTGCCTGTTCTTCAACGGCGGGTGTACACTGCACAAGATTGGTGCGGACGACGGCGACTTCGCCCAGTACAAGCCGATCCAGTGCGTGCTGTTCCCGCTCGAACCGTCCGGCGACGGCACCTGGTTCGTACGCCAGTGGGGGCTGGAGGGGGAGGAGTGGAACGACCTGTTCTGCCTGAATCCGGCCAACACACCGCTGAAGGCGGTGGACACGCTGGCCCCCGAGTTGGAAGTGGCCGCCTCGCTGGGTGCGGCGTTCCAGTGGGGCGACGAGCCGGGCGGAAAATCGGGCCGGACTCCTTGACACCCGCTGTCGCGGGCAGAAGATTCATAAAACACCGCCACCGAGGGGCCGGACCAGCCCGCCCCCACCGGCCGAGGACCGAACATGAGCCGTCAGCGGATCACCGTCGAAGACGTGGGCGATGTGGCCGTCGTCCAGTTCGTGGACAAGAAGATCCTGGATGAGCAGAACATCCAGATGATCGGCGACGACCTGTTCCGACTGGTGGACGAGTTGGGCCGGCGGAAACTGCTGCTCAACTTCACCAACGTGGAGTTCATGTCGAGCGCCGCGCTGGGCAAGCTGATCCGCCTGCACCAGCGGCTCACCCAGGTGGGCGGCAAGCTCATCCTGTGCGGCATCACCAAGGACATCCTCCAGGTGTTCACCCTCACCAAGCTGGACAAGATGCTCAAGATCGTGAAGGACGAGCAGACCGGGCTGGGCTCGTTCTGACCCCCGTTCGCCCACGGGGGTCGGCACCGGAACCGCACCATGACTGACCGCGCCAGCACGCACGACCTGCACGTCGCCAGCGACCTCGCCGAGGTGCGTCGCGTTCAAGATTTGGTGGAGGCCGCACTCCAGGCGAACCGCTTCGGCGAGAGCGACCAGTTCGCCGTCAAGCTGGCCGTCGAAGAGGCCCTGGTGAACGCCATCAAGCACGGCAACCAACTCGACCCGGGCAAGCGGGTGCGGGTGCGGTACAGCGTGGACGACGACCTGTTCCGCATTCACATCATCGACGAGGGGGCCGGGTTCAACCCGGAAGACCTGCCCGACCCGACGGCCGACGACTTCCTCGAGCGCCCGTGCGGGCGCGGTGTGCTGCTCATC
>JANNDF010000389.1:0-5783 GCA_031387445.1 Planctomycetia bacterium | reverse complement strand
GCGGTGATTCGGACGGGCGAACCGATCGTCAACCGCGAGGAGCCGTTTGTGACGGCGGATGGGAGGACATGACCCCGCCGGCTGACGCCGGCGGTTCCAGAAGCCCCTGGAACCGCCGGCGTCAGCCGGTTGGGTGCCGGACTGGCCCCAAACGTAAAGGCACACCCTCATCGCACGGTTCCCTTGCCGACCCGACGCCACCCCTTTATGATGTGAATCTTGTGAACCTGACCACACGGGCCGACGGCGTCGGTTCCGAGGAGAACTCCCCGATGGCGTCACGACGCGGAACCGGCCGGCGGAAGGTGGGGCGGAAGAAGCGGCGGATGCGGGCCAAGATCCGCCACCGCAAGTAAGCACGAACCCCGGCTCAACGCCGGGGTTCTTCGTTTCCCACCCGTCCCATCGCACTTTTTGCCCGTTCGTCTCAAGCCGCACGCTCGGCGCAGTCGATACAAGCGACACAGACGCACAAGACCAACGCCCGCACCCGACCGGCGCCGACGGCTCCGGGGGGAGACCCGTCGGCGGACGGGCGGGGTCATCCAGACGGGCCGGGCTGCCGGCCGGGAGATGGACGAAATGCCGACCGCGAAACGAGTTCTGCTCCGCGGCCTGTTGGGGGTTCTCGCCGTCGGGGCTGTCGTCGCCACGGGCTGCCAGACCCGCCTTGGCGGGGTGCCCTACCCCAGCCCGCACTACCTGAAACACTACCCCACCTACATCGGCCCCGACCCGGCCTTCCCGCTCCAACGCGAGCGGGACTCGATGCTCGACCCGACGGGCGAAATCCGCCGCGGGGCGGCCGTCGCCCCGGCGCTCGGTGCCCCGCCCGACGGCGGGGTGGGAGCCCCGGTGCCCGCCGGCCCCGGTCGCTAACCGGCCACGCAGTTCAACTATCGCCACCCGCCGCCGGCTCGCCCGGCGCGCGGGTGGAATGGTTTGAGCCACCTCCCCCGCCGGACCAAAAACCCATTTCCCGCGGCTGAACGATCCCATGAGGTGTTACGCAGTTGCTTGGTGGGGAGTCGGTAGCGGGGTTGCTCCTGGTATTTGCGGACGGCGTCGCGTGGGATGGCAATCTTCGCCTCCACACGACTGACGCCGGCGGGGGTGGCGATGAGGAAGTCGATGGACTCGCCGGCGTGAACTTTCGCGGCATTCATGACCGAACGTAGGTCCGGAAGTGCCAACGCGCACGCCCAAAACCCCCAACCGTGTAACACCTAACAGAGAAGACAAAAGACAGTTGTGTGCCTTCACGCTCGCCCTTGTTTCCTCTGTGTCTCTGTGCCTCTGTGGTTAGTCCTGTCTTCTCCGCGTCACCCGCGTGCCGCTTCGTTTGGTATCACTTCTTCTCCGCCGCCGAGGTGTGGTCGGTGGTGATCTTCCACCCGTCGGTGAAGCGTTTCAGGGTGAGTGTGTACAGCCCGTGCGGTTCGTCGGTCCCCTTCTCGTACTTCAGCCGCCACCGGCCCCGCACCAGGGCGAAATCGGGTGTGACCACCTCGACCGTCACGTCGCTGAAGGTGAGCGTCCCCATCTCCTTGCCGTCCGCCTTATACCGCTTGAAGTACCGCTCTTTGGTCGCCTTGAAGCCGTTGGTCACGGTGTCACCGGACGCGAACGTCAGATCCTCGCTGTCCCAGTAGCCGGCCATGAAGCCGTCCAGGTCGCTGCGGTTCCAGGCCTCCTGCTGGGCGGTGAGCACGGCGCGGATGTGGGCCTCGGCGGTTGTCAGTGCCAGTTCCGCCTCGCGCCGGTCGTTTTCCCGAGTGCGGCGGTCGGCGTTGGCCGCGCGCACGTCATCCGACAGGCTCACAAATTGGACGATCAGGCAGAAGCTCACCGCCAGAAGACCCAGAACAACAACGACAATGAGCGGCCAGTTCGGGCGACGGGGTAGGTCTGCGGACACGGGCGGCACCTACGTCAGGTCGGCTGGACATCCCCGACCGTGTGCCTATCATCGACGGTTCCCCCGCAAGGTGCTCGGCCGTTCGTCGGTCGGGCTGAAAAGGGAAGCCGGTGCGAATCCGGCGCAGGGCCGCTGCTGTGATCGGCGAGACCACGAACCATTTGCCACTGCGAGAGCGGGAAGGCGGTTCGCGGTCGGGATGAGCCGAAAGCCAGAAGACCTGCCTCGCGGGATTGCTGTTCGGGGCCTCGGACCCAGGCCGCGGAGCGGTATTCCTGCGCCTGCGTCCGCACGCGCCCGCCCGCCGTCGGTCCGCCCCGCCGTCTCACCCGGACCCGGTGAGCGAGGCGTTTCCCGATGGTCGAGTTCCGACCCCAGTCCCGTCGTGCCTTCACTCTGATCGAGCTGCTGGTGGTGATTGCGATCATCGCGATTCTCATCGGCCTGCTCCTGCCCGCCGTGCAGAAGGTCCGCGAGGCCGCCGCCCGCATGCAAGGGGCGAACAACCTGAAGCAACTGTCGTTGGCCGTCCACAACTACGAGAGCGCGTACCAGGTGTTACCGCCACACACCGACTCGACCGTCGCCTGGCCGGACGGCAAGTACTGGTTCGGCCGCACCACCAGCGCCACCGTGTCGCCGTGGAACGTCATCGCCACCGACCCGCAGAACGGCGTGCTGACCGCCTACTACGAGAACAACACCCGCGTCACCAAGTGTCCGAAGTTCGACACCTACCCCATCGCCCCGGTGTACAACGGGCTGACCGCCGGGTACGCGTACAACCGGCACGTGTGCGCCGAGCCGGCGTGGCCGAACCCGGTGAAGGGCCGCACCATCGTGTCGTTCCAGGCCACGTCGGCCACGTTCCTGTTCAGTGAGGTCGTGCAATTGCAATCGAGTGGTGCCTTGCAAGAGCCGTTCGGCGGATACTTCGGCTCGCCGTTCGTGGCGGGGAAAGCGATCTCGGCGTATGCCATCACCGCCACGCACTTCCGCTTCGCCGGGCGGACGACGAACGTGAGCTTCCTGGACGGCCACGTTGAAGTGCGAACGCCAGCGAACGTCACTTCGGTCGCCCCGTTCAACCAGGCCACGTGGGATGCCGCAGCGGCGAAGTACCAGCTCGGTTTCTTGGCCGAAAACGTCATCCCGTCGCCGTACACGGGTGAGTGACAGGGGCGTGTCACACCCCGGCGGATTCGCCCGACGCCTTGCTCAGGTCGGGGTCCGCCGGGAGCGTGGGAACGGCCTTCACCTTCACCGTCGGAATGACGAACAGGATGACGCACACGCCCACCGCCCCCAGGCCGATGGCGCTCCCCTTCGCCCACCACGACACGTCGAGGAAGATGCCCATCAAGGTCATGAAGATGGCGACGCACGACACGGCGGTGAGCTTCACCCACGGGCGGATGCCGCGGTGCGTCTCCCAGTCGCGGATGATGTGCCCGAAGTAGGGCGTGCGGCGGAGCAGGCGGGTGAACCGCTCCGAACTGCGGGCGAAGAAGAAGCTGGCCGCGAGCACCCACGGGGTACACGGCAGCACCGGCACCACCGCCCCCGCCGCCGCCAACCCCAGGCAGACCAGCCCGAGCGACAGGTAGAGCCAGCGGCGGACGCCGGTGGCCTGAGTAGGTGACTCCTTCTCGTAGGTCGGGCTGTGCCCGACGGCATCAGAGTCGGGCACAGCCCGACCTACGTTTTCACTCACGCCCCCACCCCCGTGCCGCATTCGAGCAGCGTCCACTCGCCGTCCGGGGTCGCCCTCACCGTGCCCACCGCCGCCGGCAGCAGCAGCGTCGTGCCCGCCTTCACCGACACGTCACCGATCCGCCCGCGACCGCTCACGCACACCACCGCCGAACACCGGCCGGGTTCGCCCACTGCCGTCGCTCGCTCCGTCTTCGTCCGGTGCAGGGTGAAGTACGGGCAACTCACCAGCAGTTCGCGGAAGCCGTCCGACTGAGGCACCACCGGGTCGCACGGCCCGCTCTCGAAGTTCGAGCAGACCAGCCCCTTGTTCACATGCAGTTCGCGGCCCTGACCCGTCTTCGGGTCTTTGCGGTCCCAGTCGTACAGGCGGTAGGTGATGTCGGAGGTCTGCTGCACCTCGAACAGGAACACGTTCGCCCCGATGGCGTGAACCGTGCCGGCTTCGAGGAACAGGCAGTCGCCCGGCTCGGGGGGGAAGCGGTGGAGCAACTCGGCCGCCGTGCCGTCCTCCGTCGATTCGGCGAACAGGGACGGCGTCACGCCGTCCCGGAACCCGGCGTACAGGCGGCTGGTGCTCGGGTCGGCGTCGAGCACCACCCACGCCTCGGTCTTCCCCCGCTTGCCTTCGCCTTCGAGTACCACCGCCTGCGTGTCGGTCGGGTGGACCTGCACCGACAGTTCGGCGCGGGCGTCGATGAACTTGAGCAGCAGCGGGAAGCGGCCGTCGGCGGGCGGAGAGTCGCCTAAGATGCCGACCGGGTCGGACGCGATCAACTCTCGAAGCGTGCGGCCGGCGAGCGGGCCGTTCGCCACCACGGACTCGTTGCCTGGCACATCCGACAGCACCCACGCCTCGCCGGTCGGCTCCGCCGCAGGCGACTCGCCGAAGAACGGCCGCAGGCGAGAACCGCCCCAGAGCATCGACTTGAACAGCGGGCGGAAGGCGAGCGGGTACAGAGACATTTGATTCACCGCAGAGGGCGCGGAGAGCGGGGAGAAGACAGAGACAGTTCTAACCACAGAGACACAGTGGCACAGAGGGAGGCCGAAGAGGAGGCGGAATTCTCTCAACTGATTCTGTCTGTCTCCGCGGCCTCTGCGGTGAAATCAGTCCCAGAATTGCCCCACGGCGGGAAGCACGCGGCGGGTGAAGGCGTCGGCACCGGGTTGCGTCAGGTGGAAACCGTCGGGCAGGTGGTCGGCGTCCGCCCAGGTGCGGGCGTCGATGACCGGCACGCCGAACTCGCGGACGATGTCGTTCAAGAAGTCTTCGCCCAGGCGTTCGGAGTCGGCCGTCTGAAACCGGCAGAAGCGGTCGGTCTCGGGCATCCGAATCAGCACCACCCGCACCCCACGGTCGCGGCACTCGCCCAGCGCCGTGCGGTACGCGGCGGCGTGCTGCGGGTGAATGGAATAGCCGTCGTACATCGGGCGGTAGAACGCTTCGACCGACGGCCAGCCGGCCTCCACTTGTTCCGGTGTCGCACTCACTCGCCCCGGCCACCAGCCCCAGCCGTCCACGTTCCGCCAAATGGGGTCGGTGCGGGCGGTGTGCGGCAGCAACTCCGGGCAGACGCGACTGACAACGGTGTGTCGGTGGGCGACGAGGGGGAGGAACGAGTCGCCGGATCGTCTCCCCCACACGTCGTCGGGGGTGAGGAAAAACTCCCGCACCGTAGGCTCGTCGATCGGCCGCAGCCGCTTGGCGTCGAGGCGGTGCTGCTCGTGATAGTGCCCGTCGCCTCGCAGGAACGGCGGCCAGTATTCGAGCACGACGCCGGCGGGGTGAACGCCGTCCGCCCACAGCCGCCGCAGCGTGAGCACCTGCGACACCGGCCCGCCGCCGGCTTGCGACATGTTAAACACCAGCGGTGCGTTCGGGTCGGCCGGCTCGCACACGCCGGGGCGGATGCCCTGCCCGGTGCGGGAACTGCCGACGATCAGCACCGGCGGGCGGGTCGGGTGTTCGGCCATCCGCTGCCGAAGGGAGTCGAGCCGCAGGCCGTACTCGGGGTCGCGGAGGTGCGGCGGGCCGTGATCGAGCGAGACGGCGAACAGCAGGTTGAGGGCGACGACGAAGAGGATGAAGACGACGAATGAGAGCAGGAACGGGCGACGCAATTTGGTAGGTGCCGCTTGCCGAGCGGCA
>JANNDF010000373.1:0-2400 GCA_031387445.1 Planctomycetia bacterium | reverse complement strand
CGCCGCTCGGCTCGCCAAATGTCGGCCGGGTTACTTGTCCTTCGGCTTGTCGCCGGTGCCGGCTTTGTCCTTGAGGATTTCTTCCAGCCGCTTCTTCTGCTCGGCGGTCAGCACCTCACCCCGCTCCTTCGACATCTTGTCTTTCAACTCCTTGATCTTCGCTTCCAGGGTGTCGATCTCGTCGTTGTACTTGCCCTGAATCTTGTAGATCTCCTGCACCTGCTTGTCGGTAAGCCCCAGTGCCTTCCAGTTCGGTGGCAGTTGGCCGCTCACCTTCTTCGTATCAGCGGGCTTGTCGTCCTTCTTCGGCTCGGCCGGCTTGGGGGCCTGGGCGAACCCGGCGGCGGTGAACGCGAACACGGCGACCACGGCGGCGATCCAGCGAGCGGGCATGTGCGACTCCGACGGTTGAGGGGTGGGAAGGCGGGACCGACAACTCAATTGTAGAAACACCCGTGAACGGACAACAGACCGGCGAAAATTCAACCTGGTGGTGGCACAGGCAGGAATGCCCGTGTACGCCTCTTCACAGGCAGGAATGCCTGTGCCACCAAACTCGCTACCATACTCCCCCCATGCCGTTCGCCGTCCACATCAGTTCGAGCGTGTTGCAGCCGGCGTGGACGGTCGTCGGTTTTTTGCTCGTAACTCCGCTGCTCGCGCTCGCCCTCTGGCGGGTGAACGAGCGGGAAATACCCCGCATCGGCGTGCTCACCGCCGCCTTCTTCGTCGCCTCGTCGGTCCACATCCCCCTCGGAATGGCGTCGGTTCACCTGCTGCTGAACGGACTGGTCGGGGTCATCCTGCGGTTGCGGTCGCCGCTGGCGGTGGCGGTCGGCCTGACGCTCCAAACTCTGCTCATCGGGCACGGCGGGCCGGACGCGCTCGGCGTCAACTTCGTCGTCCTCACGCTGCCGGCGCTGCTGGCGGGGGTGGTGTGCCGCAAGCTGTTCCGGGTGATGCCGGCGTTCGCCGCCGGTGCCGTCGTCGGTGGGGGAACGGCCGTCCTGACGGTGCTGTTCCACGCGGCGGTGGTGTACGCCGGGTCGGTGGACCGGAGCGGGTTCGTCGCGGGGGTCAGTCTGGTCGCCCACCTGCCGGTGATCGCCGTCGAAGCGGTGGGCGTGGGGTTCGCCTGCCGGGTGCTGGCGAAGGCGAAACCCGAGTGGCTGGGGGTGGAACCGGCACCGCCGGCTGAGTCGCCGACCTGAATGACTGCTCCGGCTTCCCACTTTCGCCAAAGCCACAGGCTCCCGCGGTTCGATAACTGCGACACGCTCCCGCGCCGGGTGATGACCGCGGACCCCACTGCGCAGAAACGGAACGGACTCCGGAGCCTCACCCCGTGGCCGCCGACGCCCCGGCCCTGGTGGTAGAAACGTCTCACCTGACGAAGATCTACCAGGACCGCCAAATCGCCCTGAACGACCTGTCCGTGGCCATCGAGCCGGGGGCAGTCATGGGGCTATTGGGGCCGAACGGCGCCGGAAAAACCACCTTCCTGCGGCTGGTACTCGGCCTGCACTCGCCCACCGCCGGCTGGTGCAACGTGTTCGGCAAGCGGATGCACCCGAACGCCGCCGACCTCCGCCGCCGTATCGGCTACATCCCCACCAACCCGCAGTTCCCCCGCGGGATGACGCCGATCGAGTACCTGGACTACATCGGCCGGCTGTTCGGCATGACCCGCGAGAGCCGCAAGCCGAAGTTGGCCAAGCTCATCCGCGCCGTCGATTTGTTGCCGCAGTCGGGTCAACCGATTTCCAACTTCACACCGGGGATGACCGCCCGCCTCGCCGTCGCGTCGAGTTTGATCAACGACCCCGACTTACTCATCTGGGACGAGCCGACTCACGGGCTGGATGTCGAAGCCCGCCGCGGGATGCTCGAACTCATCAAGACGCTGGCGTCCGAGAAGTCGATGATCCTCAGCTCGCACAACTTGAGCGACATCGACGAGGTGTGCAACCACGCCGCCGTGCTGAACAAAGGGCACCTGATTTTCCACGGGTCGTTGCAAGAGCTGAAAGGCCGCATCCGCAAGAACCACTACGAGCTGGATTTGGAGGGCGACCAGAAGAACATCACCAAGAGCATTCAGCAGATCAAGACGATGAAAGAGGTGATCTCGGCCGGGCTGCGTCACCGCCGGCTGGAACTGAAACTGACCGACGACGTGGGCAACACCGGCGTGCTGGCGATGGTGATGCAGACCCTCTTCGACAACAAGGTGACGCTGGTGAGCGTGCGGAGCATCGGGGCACAAACCGAGACCGCCTACCTGGACCTGGTGGAGAAAGAGGACCAGCGTGGGTTCGCCCGGCTCTTCCAGTTGACGTCGGAGGCGGCGTGAACCGGCGAGCCGAGCGGCGTGAGCCGCCGGTTGGTGACGATTCAACC
>JANNDF010001116.1:0-2910 GCA_031387445.1 Planctomycetia bacterium | reverse complement strand
GCCCGGCGTCACCCCCTTCTGCCCCGGCTTCACCAGCACGTCGATCACCTCGCCCTCGTGCGGGGCGTACACCGTCTTCTCCACCTGCGGCTTGAACTGCCCCTTGGCGTCCATCTTCAACTGGTACGGGACGAACACCATCAGCAGCGCCAGCAGGACGACCAGCGAGCAGACCAGCAGGGTGACGAACCGGGCCTTCCCGCCGACCCCGTTCTGCACCCACATCACCGGCTTCCAGAGGAACTTGAACGGGATGCGGGTCAACTCCGCCGCGTTGTACAGGGCCGGGGCGGCGTGCTTGGCGACCAGCTCCATCCGCTGCACCATCGGCTCGACGTTGTCCGGCGGGTTGAAGCTCTCCATCATCAGCGCCGACCGGGCCGGGGTGGTGTCCTTCTTCTCCCGCTCGTCGCGGATCGGCTGCACCACGAGCAGCTTCGGCTGGCTCTCGGCCAGGTACTCGTCCAGCGCCTCCAGCACGTCCGGCGGCAGGGCGTCGTCCCGCTGGCCGGCGAACGTCAGCCGGTCGTTGAACTTCAGCACCGCATCGAAAAGGGCCTTCAGCCGCCGCACGTGGGTGCTCGCCTTCTCCACCACGTCCGCCCCGCTGACCGCCTCGACGGTCGCCTTGCTGCCGTGTCGCACCCCCACGCACACCCGGTCGGCCTCGATCAACTTCCGCCCCTCGTTCGCCACGTGGTAGGCGCACTCGGTCGGGTTCAGGGTGGTGTGAATGAGCCGGGCGAAGGCTTCGATCTGGGTGAACGCCTTCTCCGTGCCGGCGTTCTGGCGGTTGCCGCTGAACGAGTGATACTGGCTGGCGTACCCGGCCATCTGCAACGTGTATTGCAGGTAGGTCTGGTACATCCGCGGGTCGTGGTTCGACTCCTGAAACACCTCGAGCAGACCGAGCGACTGCTTTTCCGGCCCCACAATCGGGGCGAACAGCGCGTAGAAGTCGGTCAGGTTGGCGGCCGGTACGCCGCCCGGCTCGACAGGCCCGTTGCCCAATCGCCCCTGCGGTTCGATGAGCACCGGACGCGGCGGGGCGGCCTGGAACACCTGCCGCAACACCTCGTTGTGGCACTGCCGCCCGCCCCGTTTGTCGTCCAGCCCGACCTTTTCCAGGTTGTGCTGGGCGGCCACCTGGAGGAACCCTTGCGGGGTGCGGAGCCAGATGGCCCCGGCCGGCGCGTTGATGGCGCTCAGGGTGCGGTTGAGGAACTTCTCGTAGAAGTCGGTGGGGGCGAGACTGGACCCGGCCAGTTTGGACGCGTCTTCGAAGGCGGAGTCGAGCTGCTGGCTGAACCGCGCGCGCTCCTGCGAGTCCGGAGGACGGTTACTCACGGCGGACCTCTCGGGTTGCGATGCCGGAATCGACGGTGCGACCGGCACTCATGGTACTGTGTGGGTGCCGCCGGCAGCCAGGCAGAGGACCGGAACGGCGGGACGGCTCTGGCTCTGATCCGGGTCATCGCGGAACGAGCGGTCAACAGGACATGGATTCTAGCACGTCGCCGAACAGATTCCCTGCTCACGGTGACGCCAGTGTAGCTTTTTTTCAAGCCCGAGTGTGAATTCCGGCAGCTACAGGTTGTGGAATCGACACAACCCGTCGAACCGGCAGACACTTCTGGCCGAATCCTGGTCGGCTGATACACACGCCGGAGACTGGTTCGCATCGCGCGAAATGGCTTTCTGGTTGGGTGGGGATGAGTGGTGAGAACCATTCGCCGGCCCGGTGCCGAGGAAATGTCCTCCCCAAGAGCAGGAGATTTCTGGTACCGATTTGAACGTCGGAAGTGTGGCTCCGGGTAACCATCTTGACCTTCTTGGGAATGATCTGAGCGGACTCCGGAGGGGTCCAGTCGCACGAAATCGCACCGCATGTATTGGCAATATTCTGTTGCACACAGGTCGTGGGACGGGCTATAACGTTTGATGAGACCTCGCCGCTCCCTGCGAGGTCGCTTCCGTTGCCCTCGACCGGTAGCGCCCATGAGCTGCGACTCGCCCAACATCGTCATCAGTCAGGCGACCTCTGATCGCCCGAGTGTTCCCCGTCTGAGTGTGTACTCAGACAGCAAGTTGGAGATCGACCGTTTCAAATGGATCGAGAGTGAGCGAGTCGGGTACGACGTGGGCGAGTGGGCGGTGCGGCAGTGGGTGCATGACCATTGGCGGGGCTATCTGCGGGCGCGGTGGCTCGAGCACCTGCAAGGGAAACGCTTCTGGATCGAACTCGACCGCGGCGACTTCGGCCTGCTCTCCCGCGACTTCCCCTCCGACCGCGACCTGATGAATTGTGTGCTCGAACTGCTCAAAGCCGGCCAGGAAAATCTCGACGTCATCTGCTGGGCCCGTCACCACCACATCCCGTCCGATTCGGTCGTCGGCATCCTCGAAGCACTCGACATCAACGCCCGCCGCCTCCTGTACAAGTTCGACACGAATTCTTCCCACCGCAACTGACAACCCGAGCGGCTCACCGCACGCCACGCGGGAAAGATCCCCGCTCTTCTCCGTCCTCAAATCAGGCGATCGCGCCGTCCGAACATCCGGCAATCGAGATTCTTCACCAAATCCGAATGGCCCTGCCCCCTTCTTGTGCCGGGCGAAATTGTTACCTTAACCTGGAATCGGGTACCGGATCTGCCGGCTATACCGAACGTGCGCCCACCGTGCATTCTTGTCCTTCCGTCGCGAGACCACACCAATGCGTCACCCTCGCCCGTCCGCTCGACTTGCGGCCCCGCAATTGACGGTGCTCGAAGACCGCTCCACCCCGGCCGCGTTCACCCCAGGTAGCATCCAGGGGCAAGACGGTTGGTCGGGCGGGGCGGTGGCTGTCAATGCGGTTGTGACCCAGGGGGTCGATCAGACCGGCACGCTGGGGCACCTGGGAGGCGG
>JANNDF010001113.1:0-3813 GCA_031387445.1 Planctomycetia bacterium | reverse complement strand
CCCGCGTGTGTTCGTCGCCCGTGCCATCCCGCAAGTCGCCCTCGACCTGCTCGCCGCCGAGTGCGACCTCGACGTGTGGCCGGATCGCCTGCCGCCGCCGGTGGACGAACTGCGGAAGCGCGTGGCCGGGTGTGCTGGGCTGGTCAGCATCCTGACCGACAAAGTCGATGCCGCACTGCTCGACGCGGCGCCCGACTTGAAGGTGGTATCCAACTTCGCGGTCGGCGTGAACAACGTCGATCTGCCGGCCTGCACCGCCCGCAAGATTCCCGTCGGCAACACCCCCGGCGTGCTGACCGACGCCACCGCCGACATCGCCGTGACGCTGCTGCTGGCCGCCGCCCGGCGGTTGGGTGAGAGCAGCACCGACGCGAAGGAGGGGCGGTGGATCACCTGGGAGCCGACCGGCTGGCTGGGGTGCGATCTGGTGAACCGCACGCTCGGCATCGTCGGCATGGGGCGGATCGGGTTCGCCACGGCGAAGCGGCTGCACCACGGCTGGGGCATGAAGGTGCTGTACACCGCCCGCACGGCGAAACCGGACGCCGACGAGCAACTGAAGGCCGAGCGGGTGGAGTTGAATGAGTTGCTGGAACGGTCGGACTTCGTCTCGGTTCACGCCGACCTGAACCCGACCACTAAGGGCATGTTCGGCACGGAGCAGTTCGCCAGGATGAAGCGGACGGCGGTGTTCGTGAACACCGCCCGCGGGCCGCACGTCGATCAGCCGGCGCTGGCTCAGGCGTTGCGAACGGGAGTCATCTTCGCCGCCGGAATCGACGTGACCGACCCGGAACCGCTGCCGCCGAGTCACGAGTTGTATTCACTTCCGAACTGCGTGATCGCCCCGCACATCGCCAGCGCCACCACCGACACCCGAAACGCGATGGCCCGCCTGTGTGCCGCCAACCTCCTCGCCGGGGTGAAGGGCGAGCGCCTGCCGCACTGCGTGAATCCGGAGGTGTATGCGTAACGGCGAGCGCCGCCGGGTGTGCTCTGCTCGCTCCGCGAGCGGGTTCCGAAAGACCGCTCGCGGAGCGAGCAGAGCACGACGGCGTCACTGGTTGAACAGGAAGGCCTTGCTGTTGATGAGCGCCCAGAGGATGTTCTCGTAGGCCAGCTTCTTGTTCTTCTCGTTCTTCGCCAGGTGCTCCATCGCGGCGGTCATCTGCTCGCTGGTCGGCTTCTTCGCCTGGGTGAGCAGGAACAGCTCGGTGATCTTGTCGGCGTCCGGGCGGATGTCCTTCGCCAGCCGGTCGGCCCGCCCGCCGGCGCGGGCCAGCTTGCCCTGCACCTCGTCGCTGTTCAGCAGGTGCAGCACCATAGCCAGACTCGCCTCGTTCACCCGCTCGCACTCGCACGCGCTGATCCGCTGCGGGCGGCCGAACACGTCCAGGAAGTACGACTGGAACGACTCGTCGGGCAACTGGATGGCCCGCTTCGGCGCGTTCTGGTCCTTCGGCAGGCCGGGGAAGTCGGACGGGCTTTCGGTGATCGCGCACACCGCGTCGAACACCACCTCCGCTTGCAGCCGCTTCGGGTAGTACCGGGCGTAGCTCTGCTTGTCCGATTTGTTGAACTCGTTCGGCACGGCCGAGAGCTGGTACGTGCGGCTCTGGCAGATGGTGCGGATGAGCGCCTTCAGGCTGAACTTGTTGTCGGTCAGGTTCTTGGTCAGGGCGTCGAGCAGTTCCGGGTTGCTCGGCGGGTTGGTCACCCGCATGTCGTCGAGCGGGTCCACGATGCCGCGGCCGAAGAAGTGCGCCCAGTAGCGGTTGGCGACCGCCTTGGCGAAGAACGGGTTCTTCACGTCGGTCATCCAGTCGGCCAGCAGCACGCGGGGGTCGTCCTCGGCGGCCACGGTCATCGCTTCGGCGTCGAGCGGCTTCAGGTCGGCCGCCTTGCCGCTCCGCTTGTTCTGCACGCCGCCGGTCGGCTTGTTGAAGATGGCCACGCGGGCGTTCTGGTTGTTGTTGTTCTGCCGGCCGATGGTGGGCAGGTTCTTCCGCCCCACGCGGCCGTAGAAGGCGGCGAGGCCCCAGTAGTCGTCCTGGGTCCACTTCTCATAGGGGTGGTGGTGGCACTGGGCACACGCCAACCGCTGGCCGAGGAACACCTGCGACAGGTCGTCCACGAACTGCTCGGGCGTCTGCACCTCCTTGTACCACACCGTCGCCGGGCTCTTCGACTCCTCGCCGATGGCGCAGATCACCTCGCGGGCGAAGTCGCTGTACGGGAGGTCGGCGGCCACCGCCTCGCGAATCCACGAGTGGAAGGCGAACGTGCCTTGTGCCCGCTCGGCTTGCCCGCGACGCTTCACCCGCAGGACGTCGGCCCACTTGTTGGCGAAGAAGTACGCGTACTCGGGCGTCTCCAACAGTTGGTCCACCAGCTTCGCCCGCTTGTCGGTGGCCTTGTCGGACAGGAACTTCGTCACCGCGTCGGCGCCCGGCAGCGTGCCGGTGATGTCCAGGTGCGCCCGGCGGAGGAACTGCTCGTCGGTGCAGATGTCACTCGGCGTGATGCCCAGTTCCCGCCACTTGGCGGCGGTGTGCGTGTCCACGGCGGTGGCGGCGGGGAAGTCGAACTTGGGGGCGTCGCCCGGCCGCGGCACCACCGCCCGGAAGGTGGCCACCTGCCCGCTGAACCGCACCATCACCGCCGCCTGGCCGGTCATGCCGAGCGTCCGCACCAGCCCGCTTTCGCTCACCGTCGCCACTTCCGTCTCGTTGCTCTCGAACTGCGCCCGGCGGGTGACGTCGATCACGCTGCCGTCGGAGTAGTGGGCGTGAACGGCGAGCTGCTGGCGGGCCTGGCGGTCCACCACGCGGGTGTCCGGGAACACCGTCACCTTCGTCACCTTCGGGTCTTTGTCGGTGCCGTAGGGCAGGCCGCTGGCCACCCACCGCCGCAGCAACTTGTACTCCTCGCTGCCCACTTCGGTCTTCTTCCCGCCGCCGTGCGGCACCACGCCGGCCGCCTTCAGCAGCAGCAGGCTCTGGTCCGGCGAGGCCGGGAACACCCGCCGCCCGCGGGCTTCCTTCAGCAGGGTCATGTAGTCCAATTCCGGGTCGAACCCGAGGAGCGACAGGCGGAACCCGTTCTGCCCCTGGATCTTCCCGTGGCAGCCGCCGCTGTTGCACCCCAGCTTGGTGAGGATCGGCTCGATCTCGTTCGGGAAGCTGATGGGCAGCGGGGCTTCCATCCCGCTCACGCTCACCGGCACCTTCGCCGTCTTGCCGCCGTACTCGACGGCGATTTCGGTGCTGCCGTTCGCCAGCGGGTAGACGCGGCCGGTCTCATCGACGCGGGCGATCTTGCCGTCGGCCACGGCGAATTTGGTGTCGCCGGTCACGTCGAGCGGGCGGCCGGATTCGCGGTCGCCGGTGATCGCCAACTGTGGCGCGTCCTCGGCCCCTTTCAGGGTGAGTTTGGGTGGGAACGCGGACACCCCACGGACGGCCACGGGCTTGGCATCCTGGGCGGTGGCGAACAGCGGGGCGAGGGCGGCGAGCGCCGCGAGCGCGAACCGGCGGGCCATGGGGCACCTCGGCGGGGCGGGGAGGAGTCGGGGTGAACCGATCCGTGGGGTGGGACCGACAGGCGGGATCAACAACGGCAATGCTAACCGAAGTGCGGCGGTGGGACAACAGAAAGAGGAAATGGAAACTGTAGGGGCACCCCTTGTGGGTGCCCCTACGCCTCCGGCTCACGGCCCGTAGGTCTTCTTCACCGACCGCCCGTTCCGCTCGGTCGTCTCCACCGACCCGTCCGGCAGGGTGTTCTTCTTCGGCCCGGTCGGCGTGGTGCTCG
>JANNDF010000323.1:0-1329 GCA_031387445.1 Planctomycetia bacterium | reverse complement strand
TTCGATTCCGCCCGCGGAGCGGGCAGCGACACTACGCGGTCGTGGTCGGTTGTCTTGGGGCGGCCGGAAGGCCGGCGGGCAAAGGGGTGTCGGTGAGCGGGCGCGGTTCGGGCACCGGGAACGTCCGCGACCGCTCGGCCTCTTCCGCCTGTTCGAGCAGTTGTAGGAGCAGTTTCTCGGCGTCGGCTTCCGGATTCGGTGCTGCTGCGGCTTTCTCGTCCGCCTTCTTCGGCGTCCACAGGTGCCGGAAGAACTCGACGAGCAGGGTGAACCCGCCGCCCCACACGGCCATGGTGAACGGCAACCGCCAGGCGAGCGCGTCCCGCAGGGTGCTGCCGTCGTCGCGTTCGGTGGCGAAGTAGGCGCCGGCGACGACGGCGTACAGATACCCGGCCGCCCCGCACAACAGGGCGACGGGCAGTACCGTTTTGAGCGTTCGCGGCCAGAACCGACGCATGGCATACCGGGTGAGAATCCGTGGGCGCCGATACCCTAGCACACGATTTCGCCGACTGAGGGGCGGACGGAATGTTCCGCACGGGGGCGAGAGTCCGGGGCAGAGGCGGCCCGCCGGATTTCGTATCCTTCCCCCCACAAAACGCTCGGAGCCTCCCCATGTCGGACGCCGTCCCCCAGCCGCCCGCCGAACCGGAAGCCCCACCGCCACCGCCGCCGGTTTGGGAGCCGCTCGGCCCGCTCGAACGGCGGGTGCTCGGCGTGCTCATTGAGAAGCAGAAGACCGGCGGCGGGGACACCTACCCGATGACGATCAACGCCCTCGTGACCGGGAGCAACCAGAAGAGCAACCGCGACCCGGTGATGAGCCTGGACGAGGATGAAGTGGAGGAGGCGCTGCTGGAGTTGAACCGCAAGGTGCTGGTGAACCGCGTGCAGGGCGGGAGGGTGGAGAAGTGGCGGCACCTGCTGTACGACTTTTGGAAGGTGAGCAAGGTGGAGATGGCGATCATCGCCGAGTTGCTGTTGCGGGGTCCGCAGACGGAAGGCGACCTGCGGAGCCGGGCCAGCCGCATGGACGACATCGCCGACCTGGACACCCTGCGGAACCTGCTCCGCGATCTGGTCCGGCGGAACTTCGTGCTGTACCTGACGCCCGGCGGCCGCGGGGCGGTGGTGACGCACGGGTTCCATACGCCGGAGGAGCTGGTCGCCGAGCGTGCCAAACACGGCGGCAGTGGCGGGGGTGAAGTGTTCGCCCGAACCGCGAGCGAAGGACGTCCCGCCGACGTGCGCCCGCGGGCCGACCTGGAGATGAAGTTGGCCGAGGCGTTCGCCGAGATCGAGAAGCTGAAGGAGCGTGTGGCCGCGCTG
>JANNDF010000303.1:0-2328 GCA_031387445.1 Planctomycetia bacterium | reverse complement strand
GGGATGGGCGGGGGCCGGTGGGGGGGGGGTGTGGGTGTTGCCGACCCGGACGCGTGCGCAACGGGTGGTTGTGCCGCCCCCCGTCGCTCACGCTCCGGGCTCGACACAGCACCCCGTCGCTCACGCTTCCGGCTCGTCGTTCCGCTCGCTCCTCGCCCTCGTCGCCATCGTCGTCGCCTGCGGCCTCACGCCGTTCATCAACCCGTTCGGCATGGAGATGCTGAACACGTGGCGAAAGATCGTCGGCTCAGAGGCGATGAAGGATCTGGTC
Organism: Planctomycetia bacterium; assembly: GCA_031387445.1. Taxonomy (GTDB): domain Bacteria; phylum Planctomycetota; class Planctomycetia; order Gemmatales; family Gemmataceae; genus JALHQU01. Next base: position 2,057 of record JANNDF010000303.1, on the reverse strand, counting down.
AGCGAACACCAACCGCTCTCGCTGAACCACACCGCCGGGCAGGTGGTGGTCGGGTTCGCCGCGTTCTACCTGTTCGCCCTGCTCGGCACGCTGCCGAAGTTGCCGAAGGTGAGTTGGCTACTGCCGCTCGTGTGGCTGGTGCTGTCGTTCAAGGGCATCCGCCAGGGGCCGCTATTCGTGGTGGTCGGGGCCGTGACGCTCGCCGACCTGTGGCCGCAGACCATCTGGCATGCCCTCTTGAAGAAGTACGGCGACAGCCTCGCCCGTGAGCCGGAGGCGAAAGCCCGCGGGTGGTGGTGGCTGGTGCCCGCGACCGCCGCGGTGCTGGTCTGCCTGGGGCTACAGATGGCGAACGTGCAAGCCCCGGTGGTCGGCCGCGGGTGGGCGAAGCTGGACGAGAAGTTCGTGCCGGTGGAACTGGCCGATGCCGTGCGGGCGACCGAACACGCCGACGGCCGGCTGTTCAACGACGCCAACCTGGGCGGGTTCGTGCTGTACTGCACCCCGAAGCAGAAGATCTTCATGGACGACCGCTTCGAACTCTACGGCGACCCGTGGATGCGGGAGTACGTGAAGGTGGTGTACGACGAGCCGGAGCGGTTCGAAGAGTGGGTCGACGCCTACCAGATTCGGCACGCGCTGGTGCAGGTGCTGCCGGGCGAACAGCGGCTGCCGCTGGAGAAATACCTTTCCGAATCCCCCCGGTGGGTGATAGTGTCTCGGTGCGACACCGGGGCGCTGCTCCGGCGGCTTCCCCCTCACCCCTAACCCCTCTCCCTCAAGCGGAGAGGGGAACCCGAGTATGCCCCTCCGCGTTCTTGCCATCGCCAGCTACTACAAGGGCAACCGCTTCCTCGAAGCCGTCAAGGCCGAGGGGGCGGAGTGCTACCTGCTCACGGTCGAGTCGGTGCTGAAGGAGCCGTGGGCGCGCTCCGCCCTGACTGACGTGTTCGCCGTCCGCGACTTCCACGACCGCCGGGCGCTGGCGAACGCGGTGGCGTTTCTGTTCCGCGACAAGCCGTTCGACCTCATCGTCGCCCTCGACGACTTCGACATCGAAGTGGGGGCCTTCCTCCGCGAACACCTCCGCATGACCGGCACCGGGCACGGCGACAGTGCGTCCCGCCTCTTCCGCGACAAGCTCGCCATGCGGGAGAAGGCCCGCGAGATCGGCGTCCGCATCCCCGATTTCGCCCCGCTATTCTCCGACGCCGAGGTGAACGCCTTCCTGACCCGCGTGCCGGGGCCGTGGCTCATCAAGCCCCGCAGCGAAGCGTCCGCCGCCGGCATCCGCAAAGTCCACACCCCCGCCGACGTGTGGACGCGGGTTCACGAAATGGGCGACGACCGCTCGTTCGGGCTGATCGAACAGATGGTGCCGGGCGACCTGTTCCACGTCGATTCGCTGACGCGGAAGGGGGAAGTAATCTTCACCGAGGTGAACGCCTACCACCGCCCGCTGCTCGACGTGTACCAGGGCGGTGGGGTCTATTCCACCCGCACGGTCCCCCGCGACCACCCGGACGTGACCGCCCTCACGAGGCTGAACGCCGACGTGCTCCGCGGGTTCGGGCTGGGGCAAGGGGCGTCGCACACCGAGTTCATGAAGGCCCACGCCGACGGGCAGTTCTACTTCATCGAGACGAGCGCCCGCGTGGGCGGGGCGAACACCGCCGACATGGTGGAGGCGGCGAGCGGGGTGAACCTGTGGGCCGAGTGGGCACGACTGGAACTCGACCGCATCGAGGGGAGGTACACGCTGCCACCGTTGAAGAAGCGGTACGCCGGGGTGGTGCTGAGCCTGGCGAAGACCGAGAAGCCCGACACGTCGCCGTTTACGGATGCCGAGATCGTGCAGCGGATCGACCTGAAGAACCACATCGGGTTCGTGCTGGCGAGCGGCTCGGCGGAGCGGGTTCAGCAGCTGCTGAACGAGTACATCGTGCGGATCGCGAAGGACTACCAGGCGGTGATGCCGGCGGCTGACAAGGTGAGCCATTGAATCGTGTCCGACGAGCCGGGAGCGTGAGCGACCGGAGGTTCGATCACTCCGGTCG
>JANNDF010000299.1:0-2502 GCA_031387445.1 Planctomycetia bacterium | reverse complement strand
CCGGCGTGATGGCGGCGAAGTCCACGTTGGCGTTCAACCGCGAAGACAGTCCCTGCCCCACCTGTTCGAGCGCCGCCCGCCGCGCCGGGTCGTTGAAGAATCCGTTGTCGAACCGGTAGTCGAACACGATTTGCAGGGTGGACGGCACGTCCCGCCCTTCCAGGGATTCAACTTGCAGCGCGCGGAACGGCGAACGCAGACGCTTCATGAGAGCGACCAGGCGAGTGATGGGTGTGGCTGAGCCGAAGGTCGCGGGCCGCGGCCGGCCGGAAGGCCGGAGGGGTGCGGGGCGTGTGCCCCGCGGCGGAGCGGGTTTGGGCGGCGACGATGAGGGGGGTCGCTGCGACTCGGAAGTGCAGTTCTCTAGGACGGTCCTGCGGGTCGTGTCAACTGTGCCGGCTGTGATATTTGCAAGGTGTGTATCGACGTTAACGAATCTGCTAACAGCCGCAAACGCGGTCCCGCTTGCGGCGCGATTTTTCACCGGAAGGCAACCTTCTCATTCCGTCAGCGAGTGATTGCGTTTCCGCCAAATCCCGCGCACAATGATCGCCTTCTCCTGCCCGTCTCCCTTCCTTCACACTCGCGGAGTGTCACCGTGTCGCCGTCCGTCCTCCATCGCCTGCTCGCCGGCCTTGCCGTCGGCCTGCTCCCGGCCCTCCTGCTGGCTCAGCCGCCGAAGGCCGTCACACCCGCCCCAACCGCAGACAAGGCCAAGCCGGCTGACGCCGCCCCGGCCGTCGATCCGGTCGAGGTGGATAAGAAAATCATCGCCGAGGTGAAAGATCACTCACAGGTGATGAAGAACCTGCAACACCTGTGCGACGTGATCGGCCCGCGGGTGACCGGCTCGCCCGGCCTGGAGAAGGCGAACAAGTGGGCCGAGAAGAAGATGACCGAGTACGGGCTGACCAACGTGAAGTTGGAGCCGTGGGAGATTCCGCTCGGCTGGGAGCGGGGCACCTGCACCATGACCCTCGTCGAGCCGACGAAGAAGCAACTGACCGTGGCGGCGGCCGCCTGGACGCCGGGCACGAAGGGGAAGATCACCGGCGAGGTGGTGGTCATCGACGCCAAGACGAAGGACGACCTGGCCAAGTACAAGGGCAAGCTGAAGGACTGCGTCGTCATCACCCGCCCGCCGGCCAACCCTTCGCTCGCCAACGTGGCCAGTTACCTGCAACCGCCCGGTCGCCCGGCCCCGCCGCCCGCACCCGCCACCGACCCGAAGCCGGGCGACCCGAAGCCGGGGGTTACCGCCGAGCCGAAGAAAGAGGACCCCAAGAAGGAAGAACCGAAGAAGGAAGAACCCAAGAAAGAGGAACCGAAGCCGGCCCAGCCGCCGGCGCAACCGCGGCCGATGGGCGGCGGGTTCGGCGGCGGGGTCGATCCGGCGTACCAGCGGGCGCTGAGCGAGTTCCTCCAGACCGAAGGGGTGGCCGCCACGCTGCGCGACTCGAACAAGCCGCACGGCCTGTTGGTGATGACCGGCTCGTGGCCGAGTGACGGCCGCGGCCAGCAGAACGCCATCCCCAGCCTGTTCATCACGCACGAGCACTACGCCATGCTCTACCGCCTGGGCATGGACAAGGACGGGCCGAAGCCGAAAGTGGAGTTGGAGGTGAGCAACAAGTTCATCCCCGGCCCGATCACCGTGTACAACACGGTCGGCGAGATTACCGGCAGCGAGAAGCCGGACGAGTTCGTGGTGGTTGGCGCGCACCTGGACTCGTGGGACCTGGGCAGCGGGGCGACGGACAACGGCACCGGCAGTTGCGTGGTGCTGGAAGTGGCCCGCACCCTCGCCGCGCTGGCCAAGGCCGGCATCAAGCCGAAGCGGACCATCCGCTTCTGCCTGTTCACCGGCGAGGAGCAGGGGCTGTACGGGTCGAAGAAGTACGTGGAGAAGCACAAGGACGAGATGCCGAAAACGTCCGCCTGCCTCGTCCACGACACCGGCACCGGGTACGTCAAAGGGTTCGGGCTGCAAGGCCGCGACTCGGTGAAGGCGCTGCTCGACCCGCAACTCGAGACGCTCAAGACGGTGACCGGGTGGACGGGCCTCACCCTGCGGTCCATTGGCGGCACCGACCACCAGTCGTTCGACAACCGTACGTTCAACGTGCCCGGCTTCGCCTGCGACCAGGACGCGGACGAATACTACCTGACGCACCACACCCAGTCCGACACCTTCGACCACGCGAAGGAGCCGAACCTGGTGCAAGGCGCACAGTGCATCGCGGTGACGGCCATGCGGATCGCCAACCTGCCCGACCTGCTGCCGCGGGATCGCAAGGAGCAACCGGGACGAGGCGGCCCCGGTGGCGGGCGACCGCCGGAAGAGGTGAAGCCGCCGGAGGTGAAGAAAGACGAGAAGCCGCCCGTCGCCGACCCGAAGAAGGACGAGAAGCCCGTCACCGACCCGAAGAAGGACGAGAAGAAAGAAGAGAAGAAGTGACTTGCGCGCCGCTGAACGACGAGCCGGGAGCGTGAGCGACCGGA
>JANNDF010000297.1:0-1016 GCA_031387445.1 Planctomycetia bacterium | reverse complement strand
CAGCGCGGCCGCCTGCCGGATCCACTCCACCAGTTGCGCCTCGTTGAGTTGGCCCCCCCAGTCGCCCTCGTCGATGTCAAGGTATCGCACATCTTTCTGCTTGGACCCCCCGGGTGGAAGTGGCCGCAGCGATGTGCCGCGGAAGAACGCCACCTTGATGTACTTGTTGAAGCAGTGCAGGCCGAGGAACCAGCCGCTGCCCGCCACGCCGTAGAATGGCGAGTTCCACTTCACCGCCTTCACCACGCCGGGGACGGTGCGTTCGATGAGCGCATCGAGCCGGCGGCCGAGGTCGCTTTTCCAGCCCGGCATGGCCGCGATGTACGCCTGCACGGGTTCGTCGCCGTCGGACTTGGCGATCTGCGGGTTGCCGCCCGAAAGCAGTTTCGGTTTGGCCGGCTTGCTCGGTTTGACCGCCGACGTGTTCAGACTCACAGCGGCGCGAATCAGCACCTTGAACGCCTTCTCGTTGATGGCGTCGCCTTCGTGTAAGTCGATCGCCCGGCGGGTGTTGCCTTCCAGACTCGAATTGAACAGGCCGGACGGGTCGGGCAGCGACGCTCCTTTCGGGAACGTCAACTTCACCGCCTTCTTGTAAGTCTCGCCGGTGCAGAGGATTCCACCGTGCGACCAGACCGGAACTTCCCACTTCCACTCTTCGACCACTTCCGGGTCGGCCTGCTTGATGAGTTCCCGAAGCCGCGACAGCATCTCGCCCCGCCAGTCGTTCAACTCCGCGATTCTCGCGTCAATGAGCCGGGCGGGAGATTCGACATTCTTCATGGCGGGTGTCTCGTGAGCGTCCGTTGGCCCGCACTTATATCGGCATTTCCCCCGCCCGCCACCGCAGTTGATTGGCCCACCGCCGTCGCATCTCTAGATACCTCCCGCCAAAGGGGGAAGTAAGGCTCATTTTCCAGGGCATTTCGTGTACACCTCGGCCTGGACCCGGAAGTGGGTACGGGTCTCGAACCAGTCGAACGTGAGGTCCAGCAACTCCTGCATCGTCTGGCACC
>JANNDF010000272.1:0-1387 GCA_031387445.1 Planctomycetia bacterium | reverse complement strand
CCTCCACCCGGCGGCCCACGTCGTCCGGCTCGTCGGATTTTTCCCCGGACGCTTTCCCCCTCGTGCGTCAGACCGTTCGCACAGGTGGTGTATACTGTGGGGAACACGTCCGGCGGTCGCGGCCCCGGCCGCCGGTTCACCTGTGGGGGCGGAACGTTATGGCTGAGGTTTTCGGACGGCTCATGCCGGTTGGCGGCGGCGATCCCATTCCGATGGCGCAAGAGGTGATGACCGTCGGCCGGCGGGAGTCGTGCGACATCTGCCTGGCGTTCAACAACGTGTCCGGTTTGCACTGCGAGTTCAGCCTGCGGAACGGGTTGTGGACGGTGCGGGACATGGGCAGCAGCAACGGCACCAAGGTGAACGGGGTGCGGATGCTCTCCCGCACGCTCAAGCCGGGCGATGAGGTGGGCATCGCCGGGCACAAGTTCGTCATCGAGTACGAGGTGCCCGACGGGGCCGCCCTGGACGACGCCGAGGAGAAGGCCGAAAACGTCTTCGGGCAGTCGCTGCTCGAACGCGCCGGCTTGCAGAAGAAGCCGAAGAACTGAGGGCGGGCATGTCTGGTTCACTTCACGGCAAAGTCGCCTTCGTAACGGGTGCGTCGTCCGGCATCGGGCGGGCGACCGCCCTGGCGCTGGCCGAGGCCGGGGCCGACGTGGCCCTGAACTACTTTTCCGATCCCGAAGCGGCCGAGTCCGCCGCCGACGCCATCCGCACCAGATACGGCCGGCGGGCGTTGCTCTTCCCCGTCGACATTTCCGACCAGCCGGCCGTCGAGCGCATGGCCGACGACGTGGCCTCGCAACTCGGCGGCATTCATCTGTTCGTGTCGAGCGCGGCGTACAGCGACCGCGAGCCGTTCCTGACGGCCGACATGACCGGCTTCCGCCGCACCATCGACGTGAGCCTGTGGGGGGCGTTTTACGGCCTGCGGGCGTGCGGCCGGCACATGGTCGCGCAGAAGCAGGGCGGGGCGGCGGTGATCGTGAGCAGCCCGCACGCCCAGATCGCCTTCCCCCACTGCATGGCGTACAACATCGCCAAGGCCGGGCTGGACATGCTGATGAAGACGGCGGCCACCGAACTGCTGCCGCACGGCATTCGGGTGAACGCCCTCTACCCCGGCTGGACCGACACCCCCGGCGAGCGAAAGTTCATGGACGACGCCAGCATCCGCGAGGCGGCCAAGGGGCTGCCGATGGGCCGGATGGCCACCGCCGAAGAGATCGCCGGCGGGGTGCGGTTCCTGTGCGAGCCGGTGAGCGCGTACATGACCGGCAGCGTGCTCCACCTGGACGGCGGGCTGTTCCTGCCGTGGTGGTCGAAGCGCGGCGGCGGCGAGTTCTGATTCTTCCTGGAACCGCCGGCGTCAGCCGGCCGGGTG
>JANNDF010000208.1:0-8302 GCA_031387445.1 Planctomycetia bacterium | reverse complement strand
GTCGCGTTGTGGTCGTTCGGCGTGCTGGAAAGCTGATAGGTGCGGCTCTTGCAGATCGTCTTCACGAGCGCCTTCAAGCTGTACTTGTTCTCGATCAGGTTCGCCGACAGCGCGTCGAGTAGTTCCGGGTTGCTTGGCGGGTTGGTCACCCGCATGTCGTCGAGCGGGTCCACGATCCCACGGCCGAAGAAGTGCGCCCAGTAGCGGTTGGCCACCGCCCGCGCGAAGAACGGGTTCTTCGGGTCGGTCATCCAGTCCACCAGCTTGTGCCGCGGGTCGTCGTCGGTGCCCACCTCCACCACGTCGCCGTCGAGCGGCTTCATCGGGGCCGGCTTGCCCGTCCGCTTGTTCGTCACGCTGCCGGTCGTCTTGGTGTACACGATCTGCGGCCGCGTCTGCTCGTTCGGGTTCACGCTCACCTTGGCCACCTCCTTCCGCCCCACCCGGCCGAAGTACGCGGCGAGGCCCCAGTAGTCGTCCTGGCTCCACTTCTCGTACGGGTGGTGGTGACACTGGGCGCACGCCAGCCGCTGACCCAGGAACACCTGGGCCACGTCGTCCACGAACTGCTCGGCCTTTTCCAGTTCCTTGAACCACACCGTCGGCGGGTTCTTCGCCTCGTCGCCGCTCGCGCCGAGGATGTTCCGCACGAACTCCGAGTACGGCATGTCGGCGGCGACGGCGTCGCGGATCCAGCCGTGGAAGGCGAACGTGCCCTGCGCCCGGCCGGTCTCGCCGCGGCGCTTCACCCGCAGCACGTCCGCCCACTTGTTGGCGAAGTAGTAGCTGTACTCGCCGGTCTCCAGCAGCGTGTCGATCAGTTTGTCACGCTTGTCGGCGGTCCTGTCGGCGGTGAAGTCGGTCACCTGCCTCGGCGTCGGCAGCGTGCCGGTGATGTCCAGGTGCGCCCGCCGCACGAACACCTCGTCCGAACACACCTCGCTCGGCACCAGCCCGAGTTCCTTCCACTTCTTCGCCGTGTGCTCGTCCGCCACCGTCTTCGCGGCGAAGGTCCAGTCCGGCGTCTTCACGCCGAGCGGCACCACCGTGCGGAAGGTGCTCACCTTCCCCTGATACCGGGCCATGACGGTCGCCTGCCCGCTCAGGGCCAGTGTGCGGACCAGCCCGGTGCCGTCCACCGTCGCCACCTCGCCGTCGTTGCTCTCGAACTGCGCCCGGCGGGTCACGTCTTCCACGCTGCCGTCGGAGTAGTGGGCGAGTACGGCGACCTGCTGTTTGGCCTGCCGGGTCATCACCCGCACGTCGGGGAACAGGGTGATCTTGGTCACGGTCGGGTCTTTCTCGTCGCCGAACGGCATGCCGGCGGCGATCCACCGCCGCACCACCTTGTACTCGTCGCTGGCCGGCTCCATCTTCTTCCCGCCGCCGTGCGGCACCGCCCCGCTGCCCTTCAGCAGGAACAGGCTCTGGTCCGGCGAGGCCGGGAACAGCCGCCGCCCGCGGCCCTCCTTCATCAGCGTCACGTAGTCCAACTCCGGGTCGAACCCGAGGAGCGACAGGCGGAAGCCGTTCTGCCCCGACTGCTTGCCGTGGCACCCGCCGCTGTTGCACCCCAGCTTGGTGAACACCGGCACCACCTGATTGCCGAAGTTGATCGGCCGGCTGTCGCCGACGTGTTCCACGCTCACCGGCACCTTCGCCGTCTTGTCGCCGAACGTCACGACGATCTCGCCGGCCCCGTTCCCCTTCGGCAGCACGCGGCCGGTCTCGCTCACGCCCGCCGTCTTGCCGTCGGCGGCGAACTTGCTGTCGTGCGTGAGGTCGATCTTGCGGCCGTCGGTCAGGGTGGCGGTGACGATCAGTTGCGCGGAGGCGTCGTCGCCCGGCAGGTTCACTTTGTCCGGGTATACGGCGAGCGACTGAACGTCGGCCGGTTTGGGGAGTGGGGTGTCGGTCTGGGCGAGTGCGGGCAAGGCGAGGAGCGCGACGACAAATAGGGCGAACGACCGCGGCATGGGAGGTGCCCTCGGAGGCGGGGTCAGACTCGGCAGTCAGTTGGACCGCCCGACGACGGCAGGAGTTCCGTCGGCCGGCGCGATCCGGTGGGTGCCGCAATTGTGCGGGAAGAACTGGCCCGAAGCAAGGGATATCGGCGGAGGTGTGAAGTGATCCGACCCCGCCGGGCGTCGGGTGGGGTGAAACCACCCGACCCCCGGCGGGGTCGGATCCAGATCGGCATTCGAGTTACGGCTTGTCGATCACTTTCGCGTCGGTTGGCGGTGCGGGCGGGGTGGTCGAGGTCGGGGTGGGCATGAATCGCGTCTGCGCCCGCTTGATCGCCTTCTCCGCCTCCGGCTTGCTCAACTCGACGATCTGCTTCAGGCTCTTGCCCGACTCCCAGCGGTAAAACTTCTCCGGCCTCGGGGCCGTCACCACCATCCCGCCGATGAGGGCCGCCTTCGGGTCGGGTAGCGGGAACGTCGTCTTGGTGGTCGGCCGGCCGCCGCCACCGCCTTGGAACCCGCCGCCACCGAAGGCGCCGCCGCCGATCCCACCACCGCCGACGACGGGCTTCTTGTCGTCCTTCGGGTATTCCGGCGACAGACCCGTTGGCTTCTCGCCCAGGATGAGCGACCCGTCGGTGTCCACCCCGTACACGGTGAAGTTGTTCTTGTTGCTCATCGTGGACCGGGTGATTTCCAGCGTCTCCTGGCGGTACGCTTTCTTCTTACGGTCGTCCGGGTTCGCACGGGTGTCCCAGTACTCCCACTTGTACACCACCACCTTCACCTTCTCGCCCGCCTGCGTGATGAGCAGGTTGTAGTCTTCCTTGTTGATCTTGTCCTTGATGGTGATGTCCATCAGGTGTTCGTCCCCCTCAATGGTGTGGATCGAGGTGGTGAACCAGATGAACTCGCGGAAGTCGGGCTTCACGACGACCGGCGGAGTGTAGTCATCCTTCGGCCCTTCTTTCGGCTTTTCCGCCGGCGGCTCAGGCAACTTACCGTGGAACAAGTCCTTGCCTGGGAGCTGGCTGTAATCGCGGATCGGTCCCATCGCCAGCATCGACTCGAAGGCCTCAGGCAGCAGCTTGCGGGCGACGCCGGGGCTTTGCTCGTAGGAGGCCCCGCCGATGCCGCCGACCAGCCCGACCACCGGCGACGGGGCCGGGGTGAGGGTGCGGCGGCGAGCCGCCCCGTTCACGATGATCGCCCGCGTCGTGATCTCCACCTTCAGGTCGTTCCGGTCCTTCACCAGCCGCTTGTCTTCGCCCAGTTCATTCCCCCCGGACTGCTTGATGCTCAGGTGGGTGATCTGGTGCAGCAGGTCGAGCGAGTAGTACCGGCGGAGCACGTCGGCGGCGGTGGCCAGGTCGGTCTTGGGGATGTCGATCTTGAACACGATCGGGGTGTACGCCAGGTACTCGGCCGGGTCGCTGTCGCGGCTGGCCTTGAAGGTCGGGTCGATCTGCGGGATGCCCGTCTTGTTGGTCGATTCGGCGTCCACGAAGTTGACGACGCTGTTGCGGGCGCCGGCGTCCTTGAGCACCTTGGTGAGCGCCTGCTCGTACTCGGCGCGGGCCACGTCGGCGTACTCCCGCTTCGTCCGCTTCGGGTCGTCCGGGTACTCCGGGCCGGCCGGCAGGCTGAGGCTGGTGAGCTTCTTCAACCGCTTGGCGTCGGCGCGGAGGTCTTCCAGATCGCGCGCGGCCTTCGCCGCCTCGGTCTCCGCCTTCTCCACCGCCTTGGCGCGGTCGAGGTACGGGGCGGCCAGGAAGAACCAGCCGGCGGCGAGCAGCCCGCCGAACGCGACGAACCCGACGACGAGGAGGATCAGACGCAGTTGGCTTTTCACGGGAAGTCCTCGTCGGGGTTGAACGGGATGGGTTCTTCCACCGGCGGTTTCGGTTGCTCCACCACTTTCGGGAACACGCCGAGGAACCGGCGCTTCCAGGTGTCGGCGGTGCGGGGGAGCAGTTCCACTTTCACAATCGTTTGCCGCTTGCCCAGAGTGCTGTTCGGGCGTTCGGTATCCAGCTTGGCATAGAAGCGGTTGTCCGCCTTGAACAGGTCGTCGATCAGCCGCTGCACGAGCGGGTCTTCGGCGTCGCTGGCCGACACCAGTTCGAGTTTCAGGTCGGCCACCGGCTCCACCGGGGCGACCTTCGGGGCGGCCGGGGTGCCGCCCGTTTGCTGCCCCGTCGGGGAGGTGCCGGGTTTCGCACCGGCCGGGGTCGCACTCGCGGCGGGTCCGGTCGGCCGGATATCCTGCTTCGTCTTGAACTTGCCGTCGAACTCCCGCAGCCGCACCTTGCTCACGTCCGGGGTGGCGGCGGTGATGTCGTACAGGGTGTCCAGCCAGTTCACGTCCCGCTTACGGAAGTCCTCCACCGCCTTCAGCTTGTTGACCGTCTTCACCTCGGCCGCGATCTCGGTGGTCGCCTTCGTCTTGTCGCTATTGGCCTTGGCCATGCGGCGGTTCAGGCCTTCGTTCAGGTAGTACATCCCGCCGCCGATGCCGGCCGCAAACAGGAGGACGAACAGCAGGCCGACGAGCACCCACGTGCGGGACTTGCTCGGCTCCGCCCGCGGCTGGCGGGGGGTGACGAAGTTGATCGGCAGCGGGCCGTGCCCGCGGGCGGCGAGCAGGCCCACGGCGGCGACGAACCGGCCCCGAAGGGGCGTCGGCACGGCGTCGGCGGCCGGACTGCCGGCGAGCGGGTCGAACGGGTGGACGGGTAGCGGCAGAGACTGTTGCAGGCGGGCGGCCCAACTGCCGCCGCCGGAGTGCCCCTCGCACAGGTAGAGGGCGTCGAGCCGTTCGCGGGGGCTTTGGGAGGCGAACGCGGCCAGGCTCCGTTTCGCCTCGCCCACCAGCCCGGCCTCGCTCTGAAGCGCCATCCCCGACACGCTCCGGCTGAACACCAGGTGTTCGCCGTGGTAGACCACAAACTCGCCGCCGCCGTCCCACAGGGTGAGGACGCCGACGGGGGCAGTGAGCGTTTCGGGCGGGGTGACGGTGCCGGCGGCGACCGCCCGCCGAACCGCCGCGGCGGTGGCGTAGGGCCGCGGGGTGAACCCGGCCAGCTTCAGCCCGGCCTCCTCGCACATCGTCCGGGCCGCGTTGTACAGGTCCTTCTTCACGAACACGGCCGTCGCCCGCTTGTCCTCGGCGCCAGCCGGGGCGGGCAGCGGGACGTAGTCCAGGTGCAGCGTTTCCGCCGCTTCGGCCAGATCCCGCTGGGCCTGGAACCGCACCACCGCGGGTTCCTCAGTCGGACCGGTCTTCGGGTGCCGCACCTCTTTCATCACCACCCGGTCGCGGCCGACGCACAGGAGCACCGGGGCGGAGGGCGTGCGGGCGGCGGCGAGCGCCTCCTTCAGCCGCCGGCCCAGCTCCGCGGCGGTGTCCGGGGTGAGCTGGCGGGGGTCTTCGACGACGGGCAGCGCCTGCTCGACGCGCACCGAGTTGCCCTTGGCGAACCCGGCCGCGACGAACAACCCTGCGGCGTCCACGTCGATGGCGATGAAGCGGGACAAAACGGAAACTCCGAAGGAGGTCACGCTCGATTGTCACTCAGTCTACGCCGCCCGGTGCGAGTACCGGACGAACACTCACGACCACATCATGTCGTAACGCCCGTGGCGGCGGCACCGCCGGCTTACCGCGGCAGGTCGTCGAACACCCGGCCGAGGTCGGTGTTGTCGCGGAAGTACACGATCCGCGGCTTGGCCACCGCGCCGCTGCCGTCGTCGGCGTCCTGCACGGTCACCTCGATGACCGCCTCCACGCTGGCCGACGGCCCGCCGGGGTTGCCGAAGTAGCCGACGGACCGCACGCGGTACGCCCCGCTCCGCCCGGTCACAAACTTCTCGATGTTCTTGTACTTGGCCGGGGTCAGGCCGGCGGACGTCACCAGCCAGGCGGACGTCGGGTCGGAGCCGGCGGACGGGCGGTTGTTCAGGATCAGGTCGATGTCCGCGTCGGTCAGTTGGGTGGAGGTGTCCAGGTTCAACCCCTTCAGGCAGTTGAGCACCTCCCGCGGGGCGGTGTTCACGTTGATCCGCGGCACCAGCTCGTAGTCCTCGCTGGCGGTGCAGCGGTCCACCAGCGCCTGGGCCACCCCCTTCAGCGTGTCCGGGTTGTTGAGCGGGCAGGCCACCACCGGGGTGATCGTCGTCTGCGTCACGGTCACCGACCCGCCGTTGACCGTGGCCGTGGTCGGGCCGGCCTTCGCGGGCAGGCGGATCTGTGTGTTCAGCACGGTGAACGGCGAGGTCACCTTCCGCCGGGGGATGGCACCGCCGTCGACCGCCGCCTGCACGAGGTCGCGGAGGGAGGACACTTCGGCCGGCTCGCGGCCGGCGGGCAGCGTGGCCTGGAACGCCTCGCCGGTGCCGCTGATGCGGTAGTACAGGATGTAGTCGGCCACCTCGCGGGTCATCCCTTCGATGGCCATCAGGTCGGCGTCGAGGGCGAACAGGTCGGTGTTGTTCAGGTTGACACGGGCGACCCCGAGCAGGTCGGCGTTGATCTCGCGGCCGTAACAGGTGATGTACTCGACCCACCCGCGGGAGAAGGTGCCGTCGGCGGTCTCGGTGGCGTCCTGCACCCCGTTGCGGTTGCGGTCGCCGCCGAACAGCAGGTCGGGCGTCACCCCCTTCACCAGCAGCAGTTCCTCGACGCTGTGAATCGGACCGTTCTTGCAGCGGTACGGCTGCTGCCCGCCGGTGTAGTACGCGCTTTCCGCCCCGCCGGACGGGTACTCGGTGTCGTCCGGGTCGAGCCAGTCCACGATCGCCCCGGCGATTTCCGGCAGCATTTTCGGCAGTTGCGACAGTGCGTTGAACAGCAGGGTGCCGGTCGGGTCCACCCGGATGAGGGCGTTCACGTTCAGCTTGCGGCTCTCGTCCTCCAGCCCGTACCGCCGCAGGTTGCCGGGGTAACTGCCGTCGGTGCCGCCATTCGTGTCCGACAGGTTGATGAGTGTGAACCGTCCGCCGCCCCGCCGACGGTTCACGTCCCCCTGCCCGCGCGGGGTGGACGAGTCGGCCTGGGTGTTCGCCGACCCGACCGCCTGGGCGGAGTACGCGCTGGCGTCGTCGTCCAGGTTGTACACGAAGTAGGACGGGTCGGTGAGGTGCGCGGCGGCGTGGTACACGCCGGACACGGCGTTCGCCTTCGCCTGCTCCAACTCGTGCGCCCGCACGGCGGCGTTCGCCTCGGCGGCCATCGAGTCGCTGTACTGGTAGGCCACGAGGGTGAGCACCACCACCACCACGAGCACGATGTACAGCACGTACCCGCGGCGGTGGCGGGGGGCGAGGGTGCGCCGGATCATGGGGTGCCTCCGGTGGAGCTAGTGGTGCCGGAAGTGGAGGTGGTGGTGGGCGGGGTGTAGACGCCGCCGCCGGTGCCGATGGCCGAGCGGATGGGGTACACGTGCGACACGTCCTTCGTCGTCGTGGTCCCGTCCTTCAGGATGAACTCCAGGGTGATGGTCATCCGCACCGCCCGCGGCGGCCCCTGGTTGGTGGCCCCGCTGGCGTCGGCGGCCGAGCCGTCCCACGAGCTGTTGTACCCGCTGCCGCTGGCGTACTCGAAGCCGACGTTCACCACCTCGGGGGCGATGCGGTCGGCGTCTTCGCTGGTGCGATCCGGGTCGGTGCTGTTCCAAATGCCGTCGCTCGTCACCCACTGCCGCTCCTGCCGGCACAGCCCCTTCCCGCTCGAGTGCATGTAGTACGTCACCTTCGTCAGGTCGGGCGGCGCCAACGCGGTCGGGTCGAAGGCGACGCCCCGCTTGCGGAGGTACTCGGGCGAGCGGCTGAGGAAGATGATGAGCTGGTTGTTCGTGCCGACGATGCCGGCCTGGAACGGGATGTCGGCCCCGGTGGTGACCGGGGTGACGGTGCCGTCCGTGCTGCTGGTGGTACTGGCGGAGTCGGCCGGGACATGACCGCCGAGAGCAACCTGTCCCGCGGCATCATCAACCGCGTGGGCATCGACCTCGGCTCGCCGGTGGGCATGCTCGGCCCGCGGTCGGGCGGCGACCCCGGCACGTCGGGCGGCACCACCAGCACCCACACGACGTCCACCGCCCCCGCGAGCACGGACGGCAGCACCACCCCGACCGACTCCGCCAGTACCACCAGCAGCACGGACGGCACCGTCACCCCGGTCACCACCGGGGCCGACATCCCGTTCCAGTCCGGCATCGTCGGCACGAACAACCAGCTCATCATCTTCCTCAGCCGCACTCCCGAGTACCTCCGCAAGCGGGGCGTCGCCTTCGACCCGACCGCGTTGGCGCCGCCCGACCTGACGAAGGTGACGTACT
>JANNDF010000185.1:0-2838 GCA_031387445.1 Planctomycetia bacterium | reverse complement strand
GGGGCTGGTCCGTATCCCCGGTCGCGGCGCGCCGGTGGCGGGCGCGTCGTACCGCCGACTCGCTCGCCTCCGGCTCGCGGCTACCAGATTACTCACTCACCGCCGGCGGTGGAGGTGACGAGGTCTCGCTCACCTGCGGGGTGGTCGTCGGCAGCGGCGGGGTGGTCGTCACCGGAGGCGGGGGAACCATCGGCAGCGAGGTGCCACCGCTCGGGGCCGTCGTCGGGGGTGTCGGTGCGGCCGGCGGGATCGGGGTCGGCGGCACGTCCTCGATGTACACCTCGTCGATCTCCACGTCGTCCACCTTCTTCCGCATGAGCAGGTAGATCATGGTGGAAGCGGTCCAGAAGTAGCTGTAGGTGAACCCGATCATGAGCAGGAACACCAGCGTCATCCAGAACCACGCCAGGGCCGCCCCGGTCTGCTTGGCCCAGTCCATGTCGTCGCGGAACGCTTTGTCTTCGGCCGGGCGGGCCGGCTGGTAGCCCCACTTCACCTCTTCGACCTTCTTGCTCTCCTTCCGCGCCTCTTCCTCCGCCTTCGCCAGTTCTTCCAGCGTCGGCTTGCGGCCGGTGTAGGTCACCTCGGCCGGGGTGCCGCGGAGGAGCAGTTCCTTCCAGCCGAGCGACTCCGGGGCGTACACGAACAGGTAGTCCGGCTTGCGGCTCTCGAACGTGGCCGACGCCGGGATGCCCACCGCACTCTTGCCCAACCCCACCATCACGCACCCGATCAGGATGACGATGAAGCTGACCGCCGCCCCGTACACCAGCGCCACGAACCAGTACCACAGGTAACTCCACGGCGCCTGGAACACGTAGTTGTAGCTGCGGCTGATGGCGTCGAACGTGTCGGACCCTTCCACGCTGATGGTGGTGTACATGAGCGGGTAGCCGACCAGCCCGAGCAGCACGATGGCGATGGCGATCCCGCCGATGATGATGAGCGGGAAGAGCAGCCCGTACAGCACCACGTCCCCCACCCACGGGATGAGGGCGATCAGCCCGTACACGGCCATGAGCAGGACGATCACCGCCACCACCGCCAGCGGCACCGTCGGCGACAGCACGTAGGACAGGTACCGGCTCGTCACGAACTTCACCGCCTGCTTGAGGGTGGTCCGCTCTTTGCCGTTGAACTGCACGGCGGCCAGCCGGGTGATGACCCCGCCGAAGAACGCCCAGGTGATGACGCTCCACGCCAGGCAGAGCACCAGGTAGATGCGGGTCCAGGTGCTGGCGTTCGGGTCGGCCAGCTTGAGAATGGGCAGCAGGAGCTTTTGCAGCGGTTCGGTGAGAACCGGGATCTGTTCAGACAGGTACGTGAGGATTTGCCCGCCCCAGGTGGCGGACGGCGAACTGCTGAGATCCGATGCGAACAGGTACGGGTTCTTCCCGCGGAACTCGTTCCACGGCAGGGTGCGGAGCTTGCCGCCGTCACCGGCCAGTTCGTCCAGTGTCTTCCACCGGGCGAGTGCCCGCTGGTAGAGGCGTTCCCTCTCAGTCTCGTAGTAGTCGTCGGCTTCCTTGTCGGTCGCCTTCTCCTGCGGCGGCTTGTACCCCTGCTTGACGAGCAGTTCCTTGGTGTAGTCCCCGCGGAGGGGCTTGTCGTAGTTGAACATCCGCGACAGCACGTGCCAGCCGAGGGACATCACCAGGATGCCCAGCGCCGCGACGAACAGCTTGCGGGGGTCCAGGGCCACCTGAAAGCTGCGGAACAGGTTGGGCCAGAGCCAGCCGCTGCTGGTGCCCGTGCCGCCGCTGGTGGGGGCAGGAGCATCGACACGCCCGTCGGCCGCCATGCGATCGTCCTCGGTGGGGTATCCACAATTCACCGCCGCTCGGCCGGGAGTGTCCGGCCCGCGAGTGTCGGGGAATCCTATGGAGCCACCGGATGACGGCAATTCAATCGCGCCCACAGGCTGGGGCCTGTGCCATATTCCACCACCCACCGCCCACAGGCCGGAGGCCTGTGCCACCACTTGCCGGCCCGACAATCCGGGCGCCCCCGACCGCCGGTGAGGGCGGTCGGGGGTGCGCCGTGGGGATGGGGGCCGCTCCGGCACCTTAGAAGAAGATGCCCACCCCGACGTTCAGCCCGTGGATGAGGCGGAAGTACTGCGTACCGTAGGCCGGGTCGATAGCCCCGTAGTTGAACCCGATCGGCTCGTCCATGTTGCGGGTGTTGAAGAAGGTGTTGGCCGAGTACCCGACCCGCACCTGCACCCCGCTCACCGGGTACCACCACAGGTTCACGTTCCCGCCGGCGGTCGGCACCAGGTCGATGGCGTTGCGGCTCCGCTTCGCCTGGACGGTGTTGTCCCCCAGCTCGTACTTGGCCCGCATCTTGATGAAGTTGGCCATCAGCCCGCCGCTCATCTCGGCACTCAGGCTGAAGTTGCCCTGCAGGTACCAGTCGTGGGCGCACCCGATGTACGGGCCGTACAGCCGCTGGGACAGGGTGTTCGTGTAGTTGGCCTCGAACCGCCCCCCAGTGTTGCCGGCCAGGTCGTACACCTGGCTGAGGAACTGGAAGCGGTCCATGAACATGTGGTACCGCACCCCGCCGATGCCGTACACCTTCGACTTGTTGCTCTCGAACAGCGGCGTCCGCCCGCCGACTTCGGCCTCGGTGTACCACCGCTTGTAGTCGATGGACATGTTCGACGCCCCGTTCCACAGGCCGAAGAAGGCGCGATCCGGGACGAGCGTGCCCGGCACGATCACGTTCCCGGCCGCGTCCACCACCCGCCCGAT
Source organism: Planctomycetia bacterium (assembly GCA_031387445.1). Taxonomy (GTDB): domain Bacteria; phylum Planctomycetota; class Planctomycetia; order Gemmatales; family Gemmataceae; genus JALHQU01. Next base: position 82 of record JANNDF010000185.1, on the reverse strand, counting down.
GAACGTGCCCTCGAACGCCGTGCGGCGGTCCGGCCCGCCGAACTGTGGCGGGAAGTTGAACACGTCGGTCACCAGGAAGGTG
>JANNDF010000109.1:0-3352 GCA_031387445.1 Planctomycetia bacterium | reverse complement strand
CTGCCGATGCTCGTGCCGCCCACGCTCACCGGGTTCACGCTCGCCTTCGCCCGCGCCATCGGCGAGTACGGGTCGGTCATCTTCATCAGCAGCAACATCCGCGGGCAGACCGAGATCGCCCCCGTGCTGATCGTCTCGCGGCTGGAAGAGTTCGCGTACCGGGAGGCGGCGGCGGTGGCGGTGTTGCTTTTGGCGGTGTCATTCCTGCTGCTGGGGGTGGTGAACCTACTGGAGCGGTGGAGCCAACCGGGGTCGGCCCCGCGGTTCGTGCGGGCACCGTTCCGGTGGGTCGGCCAGGGGTTGGAGGCGGCGAGCGCGTGGGCGGCGGGGCAGGGGCTGGTGAAGCGGCTGGGCCGAGTGTTCGCCCCGGTCGGGTGGTTCGTCATCCGTCATTTGAAATGGCTGATGGTCGGCGCGACGGTACTCGTCCTCGGCGTGCTGGTGGCGATCCCGCTGGCCAACGTGTTCGCGCAGGCGTTCAGCAAGGGCGTGCTGGCGTACTTCGAGTTCCTGTTCAACGACCCGGACACGCGGCACGCGGTGTTCCTGACGGCCATCGTCGCCCCGCTCGCCGTGGCCATGAACACGGTGTTCGGCATCGCCGCGGCGTACACCATCGCCCGCTTCCGCTTCCCCGGCCGCACCCTGCTGACCACGTTGATTGATCTGCCGTTCAGCGTGTCGCCGGTCGTCGCCGGGCTGGTGCTGGTGCTGGTGTTCGGCGGGCAGTCGTCGCTCGGCGAGTGGCTGAAGGAGCACGGGTATCAGGTGATCTTCAGCCCGCCGGGGCTGGTGCTGGCGACCGCGTTCGTGACGTTCCCGTTCGTCGCCCGCGAACTGCTGCCGGTGCTGGAAGCGAACGGGCCGGACGAGGAGTTGGCCGCCCGCAGCCTGGGGGCGAACGCCTGGCAGATGTTCTGGCGGGTGACGGTGCCGAACATCAAGTGGGGGTTGCTGTACGGGGTGATCTTGTGCAACGCCCGCGCGATGGGCGAGTTCGGGGCGATCTACGTGGTGAGCGGGCGGATCGGCGGGCAGACCGACACCATGCCGTTGCGGGTGGAGAAGCTGTTCCAGGAGTACAACCAGCCGGCCGCGTTCGCCGTGGCGAGCGTGCTCACGCTGCTCGCGCTCGTCACGCTCGGGGCGAAGGCGATGCTGGAAAAGAAGGTAATTGCGGAACGTGGAAAGGCCGCGGTCGAGAATGCAGGCCACGGATGACACGGATCAAGACGATCAGACCAGAACCGATTTTTTCTGATCGTCTTGATCCGTGTCATCCGTGGCTGGTCTGCTGGAACCCAACATGAGCATCCGCGTTTCCGAAGTCACCAAGAAGTTCGGTGCGTTCACCGCCCTGGATCGGGTGTCGGTGGACGTGCCGGAGGGGGCACTACTCGCGCTGCTCGGGCCGAGCGGCAGCGGCAAGACCACGCTTCTCCGCGTCATTGCCGGGCTGGAGCAACCCGATTCGGGCAGCGTGCGGCACTCCGACGCCGACGTGACCCGCCGCGCGGTGAAGGACCGCAACTTCGGCTTCGTGTTCCAGCACTACGCCCTGTTCAAGCACATGACGGTGTTCGAGAACGTGGCCTTCGGCCTGCGGGTGCGGCACTGGAAGAACCCCGCCGTGACGGAGCGGGTGAAGGAACTGCTGCACCTCGTGCGGCTCGAAGCGCTGGGAGATCGTTACCCGGCACAACTGAGCGGCGGGCAGCGGCAGCGGATCGCGCTGGCACGGGCGCTCGCCCCGCGGCCGGACGTGCTGCTCCTCGACGAGCCGTTCGGCGCGCTCGACGCGCGGGTGCGAGCCGAGCTTCGCCAGTGGCTGCGGAAACTGCACAACGAAGTTCCCGTCACCACCATCTTCGTCACGCACGATCAGGAAGAAGCCTTCGAGGTGGCCGACCGCGTGGTCGTCATGAACGCCGGGCGGATCGAACAGGACGGCACGCCCGACGAGGTCTTCGAGTCCCCCGCCAATGAGTTCGTGATGGACTTTCTCGGGCAAGTGAACGTGTTCCACGGCCGCGTTCACAACGGCACGGCGACCATCGGCGGGTTGCAGATCGCCGTGCCAGGCTCGCGGGTGAGCGGCGAGACGAAGGTGTTCGTCCGCCCCCACGAGTTGGATTTACAGACCGAGACGAACGGCACGCCCAGCCTGCCGGCGGTGGTGGTCCACGTCACGCCGGCCGGGTCGGTCACGCGGGTGCTGGTGAGCGTGGTCGAGAACGGCATGGAGTTGACCGTCGAGCTGCCGCCTGATCGCTCCGCCGAGTTGAAGTTGAAGAAGGGCGACACGGTGTTCGTCGCCCCCCGCAAGGTGCGCGTCTTCGAGCCGGACTACGCCATCTGATGTGCTCTGCTCGCTCCGCGAGCGGCGCAGTTTCAGACCACTCGCGGAGCGAGTAGAGCACTTTCCTCGCTTTCCCTCTTGCATTTCCACCAGTCCGCCGATAACTTTACTGAGCATTAAACATGACTAACATAGTCGAGTAAAGAATAAATAAGTTCGCCGGTCCCGCTCTCGCGCTGATCTCACTGGTTTTCGTGGGCTGCGGCAGCGGTGAGAGCCGCACGCCGACGCACACCGTCCGCGGCAAACTGACCGACGGCTCGAAGCCGGTGGCGCACGCCCAGATCGTGTTCCACCCGGTCGGCGGGTCGGCCGAGACGCCCAAGCCGCGGGGGAGGACCGACGAGAAGGGCGAGTTCACCCTGACCACCTACGACGGTCACGACGGCGCCCCGGCGGGTCAGTACAAGGTGTCGGTCGAGTTGTGGAAGACCACCTCGGCCGAAGCCGGACCAGCCAACCAACTGCCGGCCAAGTTCTCCGACCCGGAGAAGTCTGGGCTGACCGCGAGCGTCAACGTCGGCCCGAACGATCTGCAACCGTTCGTCGTGAAGAAATAACCCACCCCACACCAACTCTGGAGTTCTGTCCATGCCCCGTCGAACCGCGTTCACGCTGATCGAGCTGCTGGTGGTGATTGCCATTATCGCCATCCTCATCGGCCTGCTCCTGCCCGCCGTGCAAAAGGTGCGCGAGGCCGCCGCCCGCATGACCTGCACGAATAACCTGAAGCAACTCGGCCTCGGCCTGCACAACTCCCACGGGGCGAACGAGTCGTTCCCGAGCAACATACGCCCGGACGCGGTGAGCACCGTGCGGGTGCGGTGGGCGACGTACCTGCTGCCGTACATCGAGCAAGAGAACCTGTTCCGGCAGGTGAGCCTGACGACCAACTGGCACCTCCAGCCGGCCACGTTCGGCCAGCGGCTGAAGATCTTCGAGTGCCCGAGCGCGCCGAACGGGACGGTCATCGACGGCGCGCCGGACACCGCC
>JANNDF010000068.1:0-5409 GCA_031387445.1 Planctomycetia bacterium | reverse complement strand
GCTTGCCGAAGCTGTCGTAGTGCGCCCCGCGGATGAGCTGCGTCATCGGCCGACTGTGGCAGTCGGCGGTGTAGACGTTCAGCCACGGGTCCACGCACATGCCGAACGGGTTCACCTGCCCGCGGGTGAACACCTCGATGCGGCTGCCGTCCGGCTTGAAGCGGAACGTGTGCCCGCTGTTCATCGTGACCTCGTGCCCGTCCTTCCCCTTCACCTTGCTGTCGTTGGCGAAGCCGTGGCAGGCGTACACCCACCCGTCGGGCAAGAGGGTGTACGAGTTGGTCATGCCGTGCGTGTCTTTGAACCCGAACCCCTCGAACAGCACCTCCCGCTTGTCCGCCTTGCCGTCGTCGTCGGTGTCGGTCAGCTTCAGGATCTTCCCGCACTCGCTCACGATGACCGACTTGCAGTCCGGCAGCGGCAGCACGCCGATGGGGATGTTCAGCTTGTCGTCGAACACCACCACCTTCTTCGCCTTGCCGTTCGCGTCGAAGTCGGACAGCACGAACAGCTTGTCGGTACCCTTTCCCGCTTCGGCGGCCCAGGGGTATTGGTGCGAGGTGGTCACCCACATGCGGCCCTTCGCGTCGAAGGCCAGTTGCATCGGCTTCTGGATGTCCGGCTCGGACGCGACCAGTTGGGCGGTGAAACCTTCGGGCAGTTTGAACTTCTTCAACTCGTCTGCCGGCGACAGGGCGTCGGTCTTGGCGACCAAATCCTGAGCGACGGCGGGGGCGGCGAAGGCGGGCAGCAAGACGAGCAGCGCGAAGAGGCGCATCGGTTCAGGCTCCGAATGCGGGGAGGGTGGGTGGTGTCATCGTACCAGGAAAAACGCACGCGGCGGGAGCGAACAGCCGCTCCCGCCGCGTGGTAGTTGATCGCGTGCGACTACTTCGCGGCACGGGCGCCGGCTCCGGCCTGCGGGCGTACAGTGACTTTGACTTCGTTCGCGCTGGCCTTTTCGATTCGCACCACACGCAGTTCACCGTTGCTCAACTTCTTCGCCTGCTCCTCGACCGGCTTAGTCATCTCCGGGAGTTGCAACACGTAGCGGTCGGTCGGTCGGCCGCCGACGTTCGTCATCTCGTGGACATCGACTGCCACCTTACGGGCGCTGATCAACACCCCGGCGGGCGGGTCGGGCAACTTGATCGTCGCAGCCAGTTCGCCGCTCGTCCAGTCGTCGCTGGTCAGGGAGAAACTGCCGGCGAAGGCGAGGACCGCGGTCACCAGTTGCGGCGTGCCGGTGTATGGCGTGGACTTCTCCTGCGTGAGCGTGAGCGGGATCATCACGTCCGACCCGCCGGCCGCACGGTTCACCGCCTCCACCGTGCCGGTCCACTCGCCGCTCAGTTTCACCGACTTCTTGTCTGCCGCCAGTTCCGCCTTGACCCCCTTCACCGCCTTACTCGCCACCGCACCCAACTTCACCTCGGCGAACGTGTATCCGGCGTCGGGCAGAAGCACCCGCTCGAACGTGCCGGTCGGCTTCTCCGACACGTGGATCGGTACCGTCGTCGGCTTGGTCGTCTTCTCCACCTTCGTGCCGGTGTCCGCCACACGAAGCACCACCGACAGCGCGCCCGCCGGCGGCGCCTTGACCTCCACCGGCTTCCACTGCTTGGAGATCTTGTCGCCGTTCATGGCGAACACCTGGAACGGGTACAGGCCGGGTTGCTCGTACACCACCAGCCGCTCGAACGCCCCGGCACCGAGCGTGAGGTACTCCGGCGGGTGGGCGTCGGTGCCGGGATCGAGCAACAGTTTCTGAGCGTTCTTCAGCTCACCCTTCACCCGGAAGGTGGCCGGGGCGGTGCCGCTCCCTACCGGCTCGACGGTCAGCCTGGCCACCGTCGGCCCGTCGGCCGGCAGGGTCGAGTTCGCCACACCCACGGAGACGGCCCGGTCGGTTTCTTCGTTCAAAAAGTTCCGCACCACCAGTTTCACCGTGTAGTTACCAGGCTTCTCGTAGGTGTGCGTCACCTGCTTCTGTTCCGGGTCGAACGCCTCCAGGGTGGTGCCGTCGCCGAAGTCCCACCAGCCGGTCTGCCCGGAGGCCAGGTTGTTGCAGGTGACGTTCAGCCCGTCCGGGGTCACGGAGAAGTTGGCCAACGGCTTGGGCGGCTTGGCCACCTTGTCCACGATGGCTGTGGCGTACACCCCGATCACCCCGGTGACCAGGCCGGCGACCCCGCCGAACGCGAGTTTGACCAGGCCGAACCCCTTCTTGGCGATGGACGCTTTGGCAGCGGGTGCGGACGCATCGGACATGGACGGCCCTCCGTGGCAGATTCGGCTGGATGATTGGGGGGGAATACCCGATGCCGGCAGACAGGGCAAGAGCGATATGGCGAACCCCGGCAGTCATGCCGGGGTTCGCCACTCACTCGTCCTGGAACGGCAGTGGAGTGTCGAACGCGGCCGACTTGTACCGCTCCAGTTGCCGCTTGTAGTGCCAGCTCCGGCGGTCCTCGCTGACCAAAGCTGTCATCAGTTCGGACGCCTTCGCACGGTCGCCGTTGCGGAAGTGGGCTTCGGCCAGTGTCTCGCGGTAGCCGCGGTGGTCCGGGTCGTCGGCCACGGCGTCAGCGGCGTACTTCAGCGCCGTCTCCTTCTCGCGTCGGCAACCGACCGCCAGCCACGCGGCCTGGTGTTTCAGCCACGCACTCTTCGGGTTCGTTTTAATCGCCGCGGCGTAGCGGTCCCAGGCCGAGGCGAACAACTTGTCGGCCGCGGCCGTCTCGCCCCGCTTGTCGAGCAGTGCCACCATGCCGTGCAGTGTCTCGGTGTGCGTCGGCAGCATCGCCAGCGCCTCAGCGGCGACAGCCAGCCCGTCGCTCACCTTTCCGGCGGTGACCAACCGGCGCGCGTCCAGCCCCCGCACCAGGGCCGGCACGTTGGCGTAGGCATACCCCTCCACGTACACGATGTTCGACGTTTTCAGGACGAAGTGCTGGCTCTTCCGCTGAGCAGCGGCGGCCGTGGCGTACTCGTGCAGCACCACCCCGGCTCGCCCGACCTGATTCCACACGTTGCCCGACGTGTTCGAATCGACGCCCCACGCGCACTCGGCGATGCGGGCGATCTCCACTCGCATGTCGGCCTTCTCGCCGCGGTTCACTAACTCTTCGAGGAACCTCCCGCGGAGCTGCGGGTTGCCGAGCGGCACAACATGGGCCAACTCCATCCGCCGTTTCCCCTCCTTCTCTTGACCCGCGGCCACAAGGGCCTTGCCGCTCAGGTAGAGCAGCACGGCGTTGTTCGGGTGCAGCCGCCAGCCCTGCTCCAACCGCTTCGCGGCGTCGGAGTGCCGGCCGAGTTCGCACAGCCAGTCGCCTAGGTCAACCCACAGGCGAAACGTCTCGTCCAGCCCAAAGGTCCAGGCCCGCGACGACTCCGTTCGCTTGTGCTCACCCCGATCCGCGAACGCTTCAAGTACCGCGACGGCACTCTTCGTATCGCCGTTCGCCCGGTGAGCGGCGGCGAGGGCAAGCGCGTGACGAACCGCCTCCGCCGACACCGGCGTCATGTGGTCGGCCTGCTCGCTCTTCGCGGCGTATTCGGCGGACGTCTTGAACCAGCCGGCCACCGCGTCGGGCTTCAGCTTGCCGGTCAGCAGGTCGCGGACGGTACACATCTGGTCCGCCGGGTTCCCCCTCACGTCGGCAAACCGCACCACCTTCCACCAGAAGCGGGCGGCGTCGGCGTCGCCCTCGAAGAGCGCCTCGTACGGGTCGTACACGGTCGTCGTGCTCCCCCCGCCGGTGTCGTCCCAGCGGGCTTGCATTTTGCCGAGGAAGCCGGCGGCGACGTTCGGGAAGCCGCTCCGAATGGCGGTGCGAACCAGTTCCGTCTGCACCCCGCGGTCGGATCGGTCGGCCACGTCGTCGAGGGCATACAGCAACTGTAATGCGCTCTCCCGCTCGCCCAGTTGCTCCAGCAACCGTGCCCGCTTCAGCTTGTACAGGGTGTGAAGGGTGCGGCGGGTGCGGGCGTCGTCGCCGTCACTCACCGTCCCGTTCTCTTCGGCCAGCCCCGCCTTGATGAGGTCGTGGGCGGCGGCATACTCCAGCCGGGCGATATGAATGTCGGCGGCGACGTGCGGGGCCGATTCGGTCGCCTTGAGCCGGCTCAACCCGTCCGCCGTGCGGCCGTTCACGAACAGCCCGATGGCGGCAGGCTCGATGCTGAACCCGCGCGAGTAAGACGTGTCGGCGCTGAGTAGGTCTTTCAGGATGGCGTCGGCCTCGTCCGCCTTCCCGGCGAGCCGCAAGCGGAACGCCTTCAGCCCCTCGGCCGTGTTCGGGTCGCGGGCGGGGCGGTCGATCAGTTCCGCCCACTCGCCGAGATCGACGAGCAGGTTGTCGTACCGCCCTTCGAGTTGCGGGTGCGAAGCGGCCAGTTCCTTCAACAGCACCTTCGCCTGGTCACCGTCGCCGGCCGCACGGTGGGCGTACACCAGTGCCACCGCCACGCCCAGGTCGTTCGGTCGCCGCTTCCGCAGTTCGGTCAACCGTTCGAACGCCGCAACAGTTCGCCCGCGGGCCGCCATGAACAGCACATAGTCGCGGGCGTGATCCTCGGACGGGCCGAGCAGGTTCATTTCCAACAGGCTCTCGGCTTCTGCCGTCTTGCCGTCGAACAGCAGGACCGGCACGCGGGCGGCAATGGCCTTGCCGAGAGTTACGAACAACTGCCGGCGGGCGGTACCGGATGGCACATCGGGCCGGTCGGGCACGTCCTTGACGAGCAGCAATCGCAGAGCGTGATGCCCCTCCGCCCCGCCGTCGGCCAGTTTCAGGAGTGCGGACTCGCGGTCGGTCGGTTTGCCGTCACGGAACGCCTGAATCTGAGCCAGCACGTCCTTCGGGGTGTCGGGCATGATGCCCCAGTCGAACTTGGCCAGGATGCCCTCGGCCCGCCCGGCCGCTTCCGGTGAACCGTCCTTCAGCACTTGTTCCAATGCGGGACGGGCCATTTCTCCCAGCTTCCACAGTTCGCGGGTGGCGGCGTCTCGGTCGCGGAAGTTCGGGTTGGCCAAATCACGAACGAGTTCGTCCGGTGATTTAGGCAATCTCGCGGGGTCAGCCGCCGGGCTGTGCGGAGCGATCAGCCAGATGGCGGCGACAGTCAACGGCAGCAGAAGGACGGAGCGCACGACGGCCTCCGGTGGGATGTGAGAGGTGCCCAACCGTAGCATATTCCCACGGGAGGTAAACCCCGACTGCCGACAAGTGGACACACGTTCAAGATTGTGCCGGTGGATTTGGCGAGCGGCGGCCGGATCGCAAGCGACTGATACCGGATTGCGTTGATCTCTTGCTGTAGCTGGGGTCTGTGACCCCGGTCGGCCCGGCCTCACAGAGGCCGGCTACAGCAGCAGATCACTGCAATTTGGTATGAGCTCAC
>JANNDF010000065.1:0-1703 GCA_031387445.1 Planctomycetia bacterium | reverse complement strand
ACGTCGCGCCGCTCGCCGCAATGCGAACCTCCCCCTGGTCGGCGTGTCTGACCGTGACACTCCGTTTCCCCCGTGTTCGACTGAGAGAAGCCCAAAATGCTGTTCGCCAACGCCGGAGCCGGAGACGGTTGGAGTCTGGGCGGGTGGGGCCTGGCCGCGGTGGGTGCCGCGCTCGGCGTCGTCGCGTCCATGTTCTCAAAAGTGAAGGACGTGCTGTGGCGGTGCGTCAGCCTGGTGGTGCAGCGGATCGAGATCCCCACCCAGACGGCGCACGACGCCCTGACCGCGTACCTGATCGCCCACCACAAGCGGAGCAAAAACTACGACCGCATGTACGGCGCGCAGTGGGAGTTCCACCGCGACGGCCGCTACGGGCTGGTGCCCTACGAGATCTTCGGCAACCGCACGCTCATCCTGTGGAACGGGATGGTGCCGTTCATCTTCAGCAACCAGCAGGAGAAGAAGACGGGCGGCAAGAACGAGGGCGGCGGCAACAGCAACGCGACGAAGATTTACAGCACGCTCACGTTCGTGCGGGGCACGCTGGACGTGGAGAAGATGCTGACGGCCGCGTGCGCCGCCCGAAACGAGATGAGCTGGGCGAACGAGCAGGCCGAAGAACAGGCGAAGAGCCGGTTCGTCATCCACCACGTGCCCAAGCGGCAGAACCGCGACGACGACGACGACAGCAGCAGCAACGGGCTGGCGTGGTACCAACAGGGGCACTACCGCCTGATCGCCCACACCGCGGATCAGCTCGGCAAGCGGCCGACGAACAGTGGCAAGGCGCTCGACAACCTGATCTTCCCACAACGGGTGAAGGACCTGATCAAGGAGATCGAACTGTGGCGGAAGAGCCGCGACTGGTACCGCGAGAAGGGCATCCCGTGGAAGCGGGGGTGGATGCTGTACGGCCCGCCCGGCACCGGCAAGACGGCCCTGGCCCGCGCCTTCGCCGAAGACCTGAACATGCCCGTGTACGTGTACAACCTGGCCGAGATGGGCAACCACGACCTGATGAAAGCGTGGAGCGAGATGCAGGTGAACGTGCCGTGCATCGCCCTGATTGAAGACATCGACAACGTGTTCCACGGGCGGGAGAACGTGAGCCGCAAGAACAGCGGGATGGGGCTGTTCGGCATGATGGGCGGGGGCAGTCGGCGGGGCCGCAACGACGACAACGACCGCGACGGCGACCGGGCGAGTTTCAGCAGCCCGCTCACCTTCGATTGCCTGCTGAACTGCCTCGACGGGGTGGAGCGGAACGACGGCGTGTTCACCATCGTGACGACCAACGACACCAGCAAGGTGGACCCGGCGCTGGGCCTGCCGCGGAAGCTGCCCGACGGCACGGTCGAGTTCATCAGCACCCGCCCCGGCCGCATCGACAAGGCCGTCGAACTGGGGTACATGGAGACGGCCGACAAGAAGCGGATGGCCCGCCGGATTCTCGGTGCTTACGAGGCCGAGTGCTTCGCCATGCTCGACTTCGTGGACAAGTTCCCCGACCTGGAGGAGACGCCGGCCCAGTTCCAGGAGCGGTGTGCGCAGGTGGCCCTCAAGTGCTTCTGGCGAGAGAAGTACGCCGACGAGGTGGTGCGGCCGACGCCCAGGCAGGTGGCCGAGGAATTACTGCGGCCGTCGCTGAATGGCAAGTGATGGAGAGTATGCCTGGAACCGCCGGCGTCAGCCGGCTGGGTGTC
>JANNDF010000057.1:0-5895 GCA_031387445.1 Planctomycetia bacterium | reverse complement strand
GACACCCAGGCGGCTCACGCCGCCGGTTCACCAACCCAATCACTCACCCCTTCACCACCTCCACCAGACCTTTGGTGTCCCACGCCACCGCCCACGCGGCCGCGTGAACCGACTTCGGGTCGAGCGGCTTCACCGGCAGCTTCTTCTTCTCCGGCGGCGGCTTGCCCTTCTTGCCGTCCCCGTTGTCGTTGCCGAACAACCCGTCGCGGAACGTCACCCCCGGCAGGTACGACAGCAGCATGGTCATCATGAATAGGCTGAACACTAAGAGGCCCATGAACACGCCGATGCCGAAGTGCAGCAGGAACCCGCCGATCACCATGTACGGCCGCAGCCGCGTCCAGACCAGGAACGGCAGGCCGATCTCCACGAACAGGGTGAACGCCACGCCGAGGGCGGCGACGGTCGAGTAAAGCGGGCGCGAGGAGAACGTCGACCGAAGCAGGCTCTCGTACCAGTCGAAGTGGATGAGCGTGAACTCGGGGTTCACCAGGGTCAGCCACATGGCGTCGCCGCTCCACCACGTCGAGCCTTTCAGCTTGCTCAGGCCGGAGGCCATGTAGATGAAGCAAAAGTGGACTTGCAGCAGCCGCTGGGCGAACCCGCACGCCACCGACGGCGGTGGCGCGGCCAGGAAGGCCGAGCAGGTGGCATCGATGCCGCCGCACCGGGCGATGCTCGCGCGGGTGGCCCGGTAGCGGGCGATCACCCGGTCGAGCGACAGTGCCGCCCCGCTGTTGGCGACCATCAGGTAGATGAGCAGGATGTTCATCATCGTGTCCTGCCCGAACAGCACCTGCGGGTCGCGGTGCAGGTACGACACCGCCGCCAGCCAGGTGAGCACCGACGTGACGCGGGTGAACAGGCCGAGGGTGAACATGAGCAGCACGATCAGCACGCCGATGTGAACGGCGATCATCTCGCCCGGTTCGGTGATGTGGAACCAGATGGAGAAGATGGGGCTGCCGGCCCGCTGCAAGTGCCGCTCCTCGTACCCCCACCGCTCCAGGTAGGTGATCCGCCGCTCCCGCTCGAACGCCGGCACCGGGTCGCGGCTGTCGCGGAGGAACTCGAGCAGGTTGTCCCGCAGCACCGTGCCCATCCCCTGGAGGTAGGAGATGACGATCGTCTTCGCCCGCACGTCCGTCGGCAGGGTGGCGACGAACGCGTCCAGGTCGGCGGCGAACGCCTTCAGCGCGAGGGTGAGGAGGGCGGCCACCCGCGGGTGGTCGGGCAGCGACTCGTACTGGGCGGCCACCGCCGTCATCGCGGCCGCCTCTTGCGGGTACTCCCGCTCCACCCGCCGGGCGAAGTCCTTCAGTTCGCGGGCGATGTGCCGCAGCCCGCGGAACAGGCGGTTCTCGTCCGGGATTCGCCCGTAGTTCTTCAGCCGTGCGGCGAACGTGCGGATGTCGTTGGTCAGCCCCTCGTCGGACGACGGTTCGCCCTTCCGACGGGCGGCCAGCCGATCCAGGTCGTTCGCCACCCCCGCCAGGGCGGTCCACGCGCGGGTGTGGTCGGGCAGGGTGACGGCGTACCCGGCCAGGTTCCGGGCGACAACGGCGTCGGCCAGTTCGCTCATCGCGACCGCCTTCGGGTCGTTCGCCGGCTGGGCGGCGGCCAACTCCCGCAGGTCCTTCGCCAGCCCATTCAACTCGGCGTCCGACATGCGGGCGAGCGGCCCTCCCCACGCGCCGTCGGTGCTCCGCAGGTAGCCGACCGAAATCCAGTCGAACACCTCGGGCGGGGCGTCCTTCTTGTCGGGCGGCAGTTCGCCGGTCATCGACTTGAGGGTGGTGGCCCGCACCTCCGGGTTCGGGCTGAGGGTGAGCGAGTAGTTGACGGCGAACCAGGACATACCGACCGGCATGTACGGGTGGACGCCCGGATACCGTGGCAGGGTGGTGCCGTTCAGGATGCCCGACTCGTCGAACAGCCGCAGTTTGCGGGCGAGGGCGTCCTTGTCGGCCGGCAGCGCCCGCACCCAGTCGAACACCGCCTTGCGGGCGCCCTCGGTGTCCGGGAACTGGGCCGAGCGGGTCAACTCCTCGTGCTCCCACGCGGTGGCGGGCACGCGGGTCGGCTCCTCCCACCGCCCGCGGTTGGCCGTGTCCAGGTCGTACCAGGCGTCGCGGCCGAAGAAGGCGGTCAGGTCGAACGAGTACACCAGATGCACGTACAGCGTCAGGCAGCCGGTGACGATGCGGATGAACGCCATGGGCGTCGGGTCGGCCGGGTTGAACCAGAAGCCGAGGAACTTGCCCCAACCGCTTTTGACCGCAGGCGGGATGGTCACTCCTTGCCCTCCCAGGGGAACTCACGGCCGGCGTAGCGGGACATCCAGTCCACGAAGTTCGGCTCGTCCTTGCCAGCGTTCGGCATGTATTGCACCGGCGTGTACCAGTACAGGAGCGGGTCGTAGGGGTCTCGCAGGGTACCGTCCGGCGCGTACTCACCCAGGTAGTACGGGGCGTAGACGGCCGGGTGGTACGGGCTGAGGCCGCCCGTCGCGGACGGGATCGACTTGTCGTAGTTCGGGTTCCGCTCGCGGTACCGCATCACCTCGGCGTTGTCGTACTGAAGGAACTGCTGCGCCTCGATGATGCGGTGCTCGACGCGGAACATCTTCATGCCCGTCACACGGTAGTTGTAAACTCGCTCCTGCTTGCTCCCGTCCGGCAGGGTGCGGTGTTCCGTCCGCGGGCGGGTGTACTCGGCCGCGATGTGCCGGGCGTAGGTGGGGTAGACCGCCCGGCGGGTGGGCTGCTGCGGCTGCCGGTACTGGTTCAGGTCCACCTGAGCCATCGTCAACGTCGCCCCCGGCACGGCCACCTGCTTGCCGGTCGCGCTCGTCTGGTTCTCCACCCGCCGCTGGACGATGGCGTCCCGCTCCCAGGAGGGCGGGATCATACTGCCGGGCGTGCTGTACGAGGCCAACTCGGTGAGCGACAGGCGGCGGTAGTAGGTCAGCCCGAGCGGGTCTTTGTAGTTGTCCCGCCGCTTCGGCAGGTCCACCCACTCGGCCGTCGTCCGCTTCCCCTCCGGGTCGTCGATCTCGTACTCGATGAGGATGAAGAACTTGCTCGCCGGGCCGGGGTCCGGGGAGTAGAAGTGGTAGGCGTTGCTCAGGTACATGAAGCGGAAGTACGGCATGTACACCCGCAGGGCGGACTGGTTGGACAGCCAGGCGGTGCGGCCCTGAGTGTCCGGCCAGGTGGTGGCCGTCAGGGTGCCGCCGAAGTGGATCAGGGCGGCGACCGCCAGCACCGAGTACCGCCACTTGACCGGCAGGAAGCCCAGCCCGCCGGCGACGGCGGCGAGCGTGCCACCCACGCACAGGGGCAGCTTGAGGGAGTCCCAGTGCATGGGCAGGCCGCCCGCGGCCAGCCACGCCGCACCAGCCCCCGCCAGCCACGCCAGCCGGTGCCCGCCCCGCATCCACACCCCACTCGCCGCCGCCATCACCCCCACCGCCACCAGCCCGACCCGCACCGTGCTGAACGATGTGGTCTTGCCGATCTCGTACTGCAACCGCCGCAACTCCCCTTCGGACGCCGGCTGGCTCTTCGGCCCGGCCTGCCCACTCGCCCACTTCAACCGCTCAGCCATTTCTGCCGGTTGCCCGGCGATGGCTGACATGTCGATGGCGAGACCGAGAACGGCGGCCACCCCGCACACGGCGAGGCCTGCCAGCAACACCCTCCACCCCCACTTGGGCGACAGCGGCGGCACCGCCTCGACCCCCGACTGCGTCAACGACTTGGCAGTCACGACCATCCCTCCCTGATGCGATACCGGGTGCGAGTACAGTATGAATCGGCTGACCCACTGGAGGAGTCAACGAATCCTCCGGGGAAATGTTGGATAACCATGTCCAGAATTAGTCCGGTACGACCGCCCGAAGCGGTGCGCCCTCCACGACCGATACGAACGAACTCGACCCCCAGGCGTTGCGGACGGAAAAGACTGAACAGACTGGCGAAATCACTCAGCTCACCTAGATTACTATTGACGGTGTCGGAGGGCACTCCTAGTATCCCAAAGCTAGTTCGCCTGAACCTACTAGACTTCCCAGAACCCCCGACGACGACCCCCCCAGCCGGTGACGGACCGCCGATCACGGTGCTGTTAACACAGTGGCCGACGGTCCTCTTTTTTCTGTAGCAACCGGGTCCCACAACACGGAACGGAGGACGGCAGCGATGTACACGATGGTCATGATGATGGCGGTGACTTCGGGCGGCGATGTGGCCGCGTTCGGTCGGAGCCACGGCGGCAGTTGCAACGGCGCGGTGGTGAGCAGCTGCACCGGCGTGGTGGTGGCCCCGGTGAGTAGCTGCGGCTGCACCGGCTCGGTGGTCGCGTCCAACAGCTGCACCGGCGGGAGCGGCCTGTTCGGCCTCCGCGGCAAGCTGTTCGGCGGTCGCGGCTGCACCGGCAGCAGCAGCTGCCACGGCACCGCGTCGAGCTGCCACGGCAGCGTGGTCGCGTCGAGCTGCCACGGTAGCAACCCAGTGTTCGCCGCCCCAGTGGCCACCGGCGGCTGCTTCGGCAGCGGCCCGGTCATGATGAGCGGCCCGGTCATGGGCGGCTGCGTTCCCACCGTCGGCGTGGTCGGCGGCCCGGTGATGACCGCCCCGGTCACCATGCCGGTCGTCGAACCGGCCAAGAAGGACGACACCAAGAAAGAAGAGCCGAAGAAGCAAGACTGAACCGGCGGTGCCGGCTGGCACCCCTGACTGACGGCGGGCGGGTTCGCAAGAACCCGCCCGCCGTTTCTCTTTTCTCGCCTACCATACCCGCATGTCTCGCTTCCGCGTCGGCCTCGGCGTCACTGTCGTCCTGCTCACCCTCGGCTTCCTGGTGGTCGCCTGGGTGATGAAGCGGCCCGGCGGGCCGGACGCCCCCGCTCTCCCCGAGCCGGTCAGCTACGCCAAGCCGTCCCCCGACGGCACACGGGTGTTCGTCGCCCACGGGTCGATCGAGTACGAAGCCAAACTGAAAGACGCCCACACCCGCGAGTTCGCCGCCGGTGTGCGGGCCAAATACCCGCAACCAGGCGTGTACGCTGCCGGCGACCCGCCCACCCTCCTCACTCCGCCCGGCAACCCCCGCCCGCTCGCCGCCGTCGTCGGGATCGCCCCCACCGCCGACGCCCCCGCGTGGCCCTGGGACCGCTACACCCCGGACGACAACGTGTTCCTCACCGCCGACGGGTCGGTGCTGGTGCGGATCGAGGGCAACTGGTGGAAGACGAAGGCGTACCCGGCGGGGAAGCGGTTGCCGGCCGAGGTGGAAGAAGCGCAACTGACCGCACCGGCCGTCACCTTCCTGTTCGCCGACGGCCGCCCGCCGCGGACCTACATGCTGAACGAACTGGTGGACAACCCAGCGGAGCTGTCCCACTCGCCCGAACACGTCCTGTGGCCGGCCGGCGCCGCCCTCGACCCCCGCACCAACCAGTTCCACTTGTTCACGCAAGACTCGAACAAGATCACCTTCGACGCCACCACCGGCGAGGTCGTCCAGAAGGTGAAGAACGGCTGGGGCAACCCGATGGCTAAGACCGTGCTGGCCGTCGTCGGTGGCCTCACCCTCCTCCTGCTCGTGGGGTTGGCGTGGTACATCGTGAAGGCGAAGCCGCGGGCGACGTGAAGTTTTGGTAGGGCGGGTCGAGCGGCCGGCGACTGCAGCCACGCCTCCGTGACTCGATGACGTGTACGCAAATAATCACCCGGCCGCGACGCCCCGCCGCGTTCCAGCCCGGCGGGGCGTCGCGGCCGGGTGATTATATGCGTACACGTCATCGAGTCACGGAGGCGAGGCTGCAGTCGCCGGCCGCTCGACCCGCCCTACCAAAACTACACGTCGCCCGCGGCTTCGCCTTCACGATGT
>JANNDF010000017.1:0-1207 GCA_031387445.1 Planctomycetia bacterium | reverse complement strand
CACACCCCCACCCCGGCCCGGCCCACGCCGGCGGTTCCAATTCCGTTCCCCCCGCTTGCTCCGGCCGGTACACTGGAGCAGTCTATCCCCCGAGGCCGTGAGGCATGACCCGGTTCGCGTTCCTCGTGGTGTGCTGCCTCGCCCCCGTCGCGCTCGCCCAATCACCCACCAAAGCGTCGCCCAAAACGGCCTGGGCGAACAAGCTGTTCCTGACCGACATTCTGAAGAACCCCGGCCAGGAAGCGCCCGCCTTCGTCGCCCACAACTTCGGTACCGTGCCGGCCGGCACCCTCTGCTCGCACACGTTCACCCTCACCAACATCTACGACGTGCCCCTCCAGGTCGTGGACGTGCGGCTGGAGTGCGGCTGCCTGAAGGCGTTCCCGCCGAACAAGGTGCTGTTGCCGAACGAGGCGGCCGAGTTCACCGTCACCATGAACGCCGCCCAGTTCAAAGGGGCGGCCACCAAGAAGATGCTCGTCACCGTCGGGCCGGGTCACGTGTCCACGGCCGAGTTGCGGTTCTCGGCCGTCAGCCGTGACGACGTGGCCCTGACCGCCCCCGGCATGATCGACTTCGGCATCCTCCCGCAGGGGAAGGCGAGCGCGCGGGCGGTGACGCTCAAGTACACCGGCACCCTGAAGGACTGGAAGGTGGAGCCGGCGAACGCCCCGGCCGAGATCTACACGGTGGACGTGAAGGAGGCGAGCCGCGGGGAGGTGCTGGGCACCGCGTACACCGTCACCGTCGGACTGAAGGACACCGCCCCCGCTGGGCCACTCTCCGACACTCTCATCCTGAAGACGAACGACCCGGACACGCCGACGGTGGCGGTGGCCATCGGCGGGCGGGTGCAGCCGCCGGTACGGGTGGCCGGCGAGGGGGTGGTGGTGTTCGAGGGCGTGGCGCCGGGGGCGGAGGCGACGGGCAAGGTGCTGGTGCTGGCCGACGCCAAATGCACGCTGACCGCCCCCGCCGACATCGGCGACGGGCTGACCGTGGACATCTTCCCGGTGAGTAACGACCGGCACATCGTGACGGTGAGGTACGCGGCGAAGAAGGGGGCCGGCCCGGTGCGGAAGGAGGTGCGGCTGAAGACCGACCTGCCCGGCCAGCCGGAAGTGGCGTTCATCGTCGAGGTGAGGTAGCGAGATGGCGAACCCCGGCAGTGCGGCCGGGGGTTCTGGAACCGCCCGCGTGAGCGGGC
>JANNDF010001193.1:0-5009 GCA_031387445.1 Planctomycetia bacterium | reverse complement strand
ACAGCCCCTTGAGGGCGATCACCTCGGGGCGTTCGGGCCGCGGGCCGACCAGACTCATCTCGCCGCGGAGGACGTTGATCAGTTGCGGCAGTTCGTCCAGGTGCAGTTTCCGCAGCAGGGTGCCCACCCGGGTGATGCGGGAGTCCCCTTGGGCCGCCCAGTTCAGGTTGTCGGCAGTCGCCTGGTCGTGCCGCATGCTGCGGATTTTGAAGATGCGGAACGGCCGCCCGCCGCGGCCGGCACGGGTCTGCACGTACAGACCGGGGCCGGGCGAGGTGAGTTTGATGGCCGCCCACGCGAGGAGCATGAACGGGAACAGCAGGACGGTGAACACGACGGCCGCCAGCATGTCGAACGTCGGCTTGAGCGAACCGTACCAACCGGCCGGCGCGGACAGGTAGACCGTCGCCGACGGCGGGATGTCGTCCACCACGGGCCACGGTGGGGTCGGCGGTACGGCGGTCAGTTCCGCCGGGGCGTACTCAAGCATAACTGGCAACATCCCGCGGTGGGCGTCCGGGTGGTGTGTCAGTGGGTCGGGGGGGGGACGGCGTCGTTGACACAACTCAGGAACTTCGACACGAACTCGGCGAGCGGGTCGGTGGTCGAAGGCGGGGCGGTGTTGGCGATCATCCGCTGCGCGTACACCTTGTAGATCCGGCGGTGGCGGGCGAAGGTGAACCGAGGGTTGTCGGCCGCCTGCCAGTCACTGTTCGCTCCCCACCCCCAATACACGTGTAACGCATCTTCCTGTCGGCG
Source organism: Planctomycetia bacterium (assembly GCA_031387445.1). Lineage (GTDB taxonomy): Bacteria > Planctomycetota > Planctomycetia > Gemmatales > Gemmataceae > JALHQU01. Next base: position 4,250 of record JANNDF010001193.1, on the reverse strand, counting down.
AAAGCGTGCCGACCACAATTCCGCGGCCTCACGCAGACCGCCGTCCGCTTCCCCGACACGCGCTTTGCCGGGAATTCCGTCGAGTGTCCACCCGCTTCCGGCATAACAGACTTTCGGGTCGTGAGCGCCGATGTCGCCCGGCTCGCCGTACAGCACCATCACCGACACCGTCGCCCCGGTTCGCGGTTGAGCGTACACCCGATTCAGGTACGCCTGGAAGCGGCCGACGGTCACCGTTTTCTCGGGCACCGGGTCGTCCGCCTTGTTCACCCAGTCGCCGATGGTGCGGGGTATCGAGTCGAGCCGCTGTTGCACGTCGGCCGGCTCGCGGCTCGGCTCGGCCGCCGGCCGGAACAACCCGTAGGCGACCACCCCGAACAGGACGACGAAGACCAGTGCGAAAGGCAGCCAGCGGGTCATGTCAGGCCGGCAGTTGCTTGACGTAGTTGTACCCGTAGGCCTGGATGTCCGGCTTGATGCCGTTCACCACCGCCCCGAGGAGTGGGATGTTCAGTTGCAACAGCCGCTCCGAGGCGTCTTGCACCTTCGGCAACTGGCTCACGTCTTGCAGGATGCTGAACACCACCCCGTCCACGTGCTGGGCCACGAGCAGGGTGTCGGCCACCGGCAGGATGGGGCAACTGTCCACGATGATGATGTCGAACTGCCCGCGGAGGCGGTTGAGCAGCGCCTCGATCGGGTGCCCCTGGGCCAGCGCCGCGATGACCCGGTGGTTGCACTGGCCGGCCGGGATGATCGACAGGTTGGGCACGCTCGTCTGCTGGACGGCGTCCGAGATGTCGATCTCTTGCAGCAGGATTTCGGCACACCCCGGCGCGACCGGCACGTCGAACAGTTTCTGCATGCTCGGGTTCCGCATGTCGCAGTCCAGGATGACGGTGCGGAGGCCGGCGGTGGCCATGCTGGTGGCCAGTTGGCTGCTCAGGCTGGTCTTCCCCTCGCCCTGCATGGCGCTCGTCACCAGGATCACCTGCATCTGCTGGGTGCGGGCGGTGTGCAACAGCATGGTGCGGGTGCTGTTCACGCTCTCGTTCAGGATGAACCGCCAGTTCTGGTTGGCGCCCGTCTCGCCGCTCCGCAGGGCGGCCCGGCTGGGGAACGCCGGGATCGTGCCGATCACCCGCATGCCCAGTTCCGCGACCACCTGATCAACGCCATCGACCCGCCGGTTCCGCCACTCGACGTACGACACGAGCAGGCAGACGGCCAGCAGGCCGGCGACGGCGGCGATGGCGGCGAAGATCGACTTCTGCTTCAGGTTGAAGTTCTTGTAGATCTCCGGCTTGTCGATCACCACGATCCGCGCGCTGGTGTTCCGCTCGATCAGTTCCAGGTCGTTCTTCTGCTTGAGCAGATCGCCCATGCTTTTCACCAGCGGCTCGATCTCCTTCTCGGCGTTGTTCGCGTCGGAGGTGTCGATTTTCGACGCCTTCTCCAACTGAACGAGACCGTCGAGTTGCTTCTGAAGGTCCTCGAACGACTGCTGGGCCAGTTGGTAGCTGTTGTCGAGGTCGGCCTGTTTGTTTGTCAGCCGGGCCTTTTGCTTGGCCTTGAGCGAGTCGGCGGCGCCGGCCACCGCGTCCGTCTGGGCGTCGCTCACGGCCTTTTCCGCCGCCTTCACCGCCGCCTCTGCCTCTACCCGCGCCGGGTCCCCGACCACATAGGCCAACTTCGCCTGCTCCGCCCGGAGGCGGGCCTTGCCCTGAAGGCCGCGTTTCTCCGCCACTTGGGTACTCGACTTGAACACCTCCTCCAAGTCGGCCGGGTCGTTGGCGAACGATCCCTCGGTGAGTGAGCGGGCGAGTTGATCCCGTTGACCTTTGAAGGCCATCGCCTCGTTCCGCGCCTTGTTGAGCGCCTGCTCGGTGGACGTAATGCGGTTGAGAATGAGTTGGTACTCGATCGGGTCTTTCGCCCCGGCCGCGCCCTTCCTGTCCTTGATCGCCTTCCGCTTGGTGTCGATCTTGGTCTGCACGTCTTCGAGCGACTTCTCCAGGTCGGCCAGCGTCTTCTTGCGGTCCCGTTTCTCGTCGCTCACCCCTTTCGCGATGTACTCGGTCACCATCGTGTCCAGGATCACCTTCATCTCGTCCGGGTCGTCCCCGTTCAGCGTCAGGGTGACGATCTCGTCCGTCTCACGCTTGAAGGTGAACATGGCGCGGATGACGTTCGCCCGCTCCTCCGCCGGCGTGGCGGCGATGCTCGGCAGCGAGCTCACCTTCGAGTCGCCGACCACCTTGTCCAGGAAGTCCTTCGACTCCATGTACTTCTTGTGCCCTTCCATCTGCTTGTTGAACTGGTCCTGGTTCAGGTCGGTGTTGCCGCCGAGCAGGTTGGTGAGCGTGCTCTTGAACTGCAAGGTGGCCTGAACGCGGTGCTTGCCGGACGGCATGGCCAGCCAGATAGCAGCGGCCAGCAGGCCGGCCACCACCACCCCAATCATGAGGGCGAGCGGCCACCGCCGCTTGAACGCGCTGAGCAGCTCGCCGATGGTGGGCAGCGCCCGGCCGCCCGCCGGCGGTGGGGCGGTGGGGGAGGCGACGGCAAACGGATTCGGGGCGTACTGGCCGTTCGCGGCCGCAGGCGGCGGGGTGTAACCATTCACCCCGGCGGAGGCCGGCGGAGAGGGGTAGTGGTCGCCCGGGGTCGGACGCGGCATGTCGTATCGCCTCTGCGGCCGGCCTGTCGGAGCCGGCGACGGTCGTATCAGACGGTTGGCGCCACAGCGCCCCTCATCACTTTATGTCATGCCTTTGTGGTGTGATGAGTTTTTTCCACGTTCGAGAGATTCTGCCGGTGATGTCAAATGGGGCAATTTGGGTGGAAATGACTGGAATGCGGGTTTGGCCGGGGTTTCGGTGGACCGGGCGAGCCGAAGTGTCGATGGAAGCGGTACGCCGTGTCGGGCGGGTTGGCCCGGCATTGTCGCCCTTGCGGAGATTCGCGATGGACCGCGTTGTGCGTTCTGGCCGGTGGATGGTACTCCTGGTGGCCGCCGGGACGTTGGCCGTCGGCGCCGGGTGCAACGTCACCTCCGGCACCCGCGCGTCCCACGAGCCGGCGCCGCTCATCCCGGATATGGACGTGCCCAAAGAGCTGTCCATGACCACCCACCCGCCCATCACCGTCGCCCCGCCGGACATCCTGCGGATCGACGCCAACCGGCTGGTACCCCTGCCGCCGTACAAGATCGAGCCGCTGGATGCGTTGTACCTGTTCGCCGAGGGGGCGCCAGAGGCCGAGCCGGTGAACGGCATCTACCCGGTGGACCCGGACGGCACTATTAACTTGGGGCCGCGGTACTACGGGCAGATTCAGGTGGCCGGCCTGACCCCGCAAGAGGCGGAGAAGGCCATCAGCAAGCAGCTCGCCCGCCGGTTGCAGAACCCGGCGGTGTCGGTGTCGGTGGCGCAATCCAAGGGGGTGCAGCAGATTCGCGGCGAGCACCTGATCCGGCCGGACGGCACGGTCGGGCTGGGCACCTACGGGAGCGTGTACGTGGCCGGCATGACGCTCCCGCAAGTGAAGGCCTGCATCGAACAGCACCTGAGTCAGTCGCTGCTCAAGCCCGAGGTGAGCGTGGACGTGGCGGCGTTCAACAGCAAGTGGTACTACGTCATCACCGACTTCGCCGGCAGCGGGGAGAACGTGGTGCGGCTGCCGGCCACCGGGAACGAGACCATCCTGGATGCCATCTCTCAGATCGGCGGGCTGTCGCCGGTGAGCAGTAAGAAGATGTGGATCGCCCGTCCCGCCCCGCCCGGTGCCGGCGTGGACCAAATCCTGCCGGTGGACTGGAAGGGCATCAGCCGCCGCGGGCACACCCGCACCAACTACCAGATTCTGCCCGGCGACCGGGTATTCGTGATGAGCCAGCCGATGACCAAACTGGACACCCAACTGGCGCGCTCGCTGGCCCCGGCGGAACGCCTGTTCGGAGCCACCCTCCTCGGGGCGAGTAGCGTGTTCACCATCAAGAACCAGGGTCTCGGGTTCGGGTCCTCCGCGGTCGGAGCCGCCACACGGTAGCGGTCGGGCGGGTTGATCCGGCGGGCGAACCGGCGGCGGTTGTGCCCGACGAATGGCGGTCGAAGAGAGCGAACACCTCCCACGACGGCGGGAAGGGTCCACCCGGACCTCTCCCGCCGTCGATGCGTTTGCGTACAGGCGAACCCCGGTCGGGACACCCCTTGTGGGTGCCCTGTCACAGGGCACCCACAAGGGGTGTC
>JANNDF010001186.1:0-8530 GCA_031387445.1 Planctomycetia bacterium | reverse complement strand
CCACCCGCCGGAACCTGCGGTTCCGACGACCTCCCCCGCAAGGGGGGCGGTGGGTGTGGTTGCCCCTTCCGCCTCGGCGAAGATGCCGCTCACCGCGGCGACCTCCCCCCTTGCGGGGGAGGTCGCCGCGGTGAGCGGAGCGAACCCGGCGGGTGGGGGGGCAATCGTTCCTCTCGTCCCGCTCATCGGTGCCGAACCGAACCGTGTGGTGCCGGCGGTGAGGCCGATTCGCAAGGCCGGCGACCCGTTCACTCTCGACCTGCCCGGCGGGGCGAAGATGGCGTTCGCGTGGTGCCCGCCGGGGACGTTTCTGATGGGCAGCCCGGAATCGGAGGATGGGCGGGGTCGTGACGAACAGCAGCATGAAGTGCGTCTGACACGGGGGTTCTACTGCGGCGTTCACCCCGTCACGCAAGAGGAGCGGGCGGGAGCGTACGGTACCGATCCGAAGCAGATCAAGGGGACGAATCTACCCATGGAGAGCGTGAGTTGGAGTGACGCGCAAGCGTTCGGCCGGAAGGTACTCGAAATGACCGGCACGGCGGTACGATTGCCGACAGAAGCCGAGTGGGAGTACGCCTGCCGCGGAGGAACGACAACGCCGTTCTACTGGGGCAACGAACTGAATGGCACGCAGGCGAACTGTGACGGCAACCACCCTTACGGCACAAGCATCAAAGGGCCTTCTCTGAACGCTACTTCGCGGGTGGGCAGTTTTGCGAAAAAATTCCCGCACCCATGGGGCCTGACGGACGTTCACGGGAACGTATGGGAATGGTGCCAGGACTGGTACGACGCGAAGTTCTACGTCGACTCGCCGAAGGACGACCCCGAATGCCGTGCGGGTGGTGAACGAAAGCTTCGAGTAATGCGCGGCGGGACTTGGAGCAGCCTCGCCAACAGTTGCCGCGCAGCCTTCCGCATCTGGTGGGACCCGGTGGTCCGGACGAAGGGACGCGGTTTCCGTGTCGTGTTTAACGTGGACTGACCCACCCTCAACCACCGCACTCGCTCCGCTCGGGCGGCGACCTACTGGCTCGGCCTCGCCTCGAAGGGCACCACCGAGCCGCCGCTGCCCGAACGGCTGGTCCGTGACGTTTCCGCCGACGGCTCCGCGGTGGGCATGGTGCGGCTGAACGTCGGCAGGCGGTCGGTCTTCCAGCGGCGGTAGGTTCGCCAGCCGAACTGAGCGAGCAGCACCACCGCCCCGAGGAGCAAACCCGGCTGTGCTGCCGCGACCGCCTGGGCCGTCGGCTGCGGCAGGAAGATCGCGCCGACCGCGAGGGCCACCGCCGCCAGTGCCACCGCCGGGCCGATGAGCGCCAGCCGCATCTGACCGACCCCCGCCACCAGCAGCAGCCCGGCCGCGCTCGCCGCCAGCACCCACGCCCAGCGGGGTGCGAGCGTGACCCGCAGCGGGTCGGCGGTCGCCCGCCGCACCGCCACCGCGTCGCCGCTGGCGGGCGTGTCGCCGGCCGAGTCACTCCCGCCGCGGAGCCACTGCTCCATTTCGGCGGGCGAATCGACCGGCCCCGGCCCAATGCCCGCCCCCCGCCACGCCCAGCGGTGTTCGGCGTCCCACCCGGTGTCGTACACGATCGGCACCCGCTCGCCGGGGCAAGCCACGTACCACCGCACCGCCCCGCGGTAGCTCGCCCCCCTCACCGCCGGCGGCACGATGACCCGCCCGCCGCGGCCGTCGCTCGCCGTCGCCTGTTGGCACCGCACGTCCAGGATGGCCGTCGCCCCGGGTTTGCCATCCGGCATCGGCACGGTCAGCCGCTCGCCGTTCCGCACGGGTTCGACTCGCTTGCCGTCCACTTGCACCTCTTGCAGCGTGCCGGGCGGCAACTCCAACTCCACCCCGCCGCCCGGCCACTTCTTCACGGCGTACAGCGCCCGCACGGCCGCCGTGCCGTCGGCCGCGACCGCGGCTTGAATCAGCCCGCGGTCGATCACCGTCCCGCCGGCATCGGGGCGGTCCGACAGCGTGAGGGTGAGGGTTTCCGCGCCGCCGGCGGCGAGGGTGAACCACGGGAGCGAGTCGCGGTCGGCGGTCGGCTCCGGGGCGGTTTCCCGCCAGCGGCCGACGAACCCCTCGGCCCTCGGCCCGCCCCCGCCCCACACCCGCACCACCGAGTCGGTTCGTGTGGTGGCCTGGCACCACAACAGCGGGACGGCGGCTGATGTCGCACCGGCGGGCAGCGGAACCGCGTACTGCACGACGATGCTGAACTCGCGGCCGGGGTCGGCGGACGGGCGGTACTCCCACTCGCCGCGGGCGACCGGGTCGAGGGGCGGTTTCGCCCGCACGCCGACCAGTTCGTCCGGTCCGCGGAGGCGAACGCCTTTGACGTCACCGTCCGGGGCGGAAAACTTGAGCGTCTGCGTCACGCTCAGTTGCCGCGGGTGGACCGTCACCTCGGCCCGCGAGTCGCACACCAGTTCGGTGCGGTACACCTGCCAGTGCAACTCCACCTTCGACACCCCGCGGTCGAACTCCCCGCTCACCGCCGTCGTCGCGGCCCCACGCCCCGTCGCCTTCAACACTTCACCGTTGCTCGTCGGCTGGCCGTTCTCCCACCCGAACCCGGTGCCGGTCAGTTCCAGCCCGTCCCCCACGCTCGCCGCCAGCTTCGTGTCCCGCTCCTCCGCCTGTGGGAAGCGGGGCAGGGGAAGGCTTACCTTTCCGCCGGCGGGGGGCAGGGGGTAGGTGCCTGTCAGGGTGAACTCGAACGCCGCCTTCTGCGGGGTGGCGAACCGCACCGAGTACGCCCGCCCGTCGCCCCCTTCGGTGGTGACTTCTGCGAACTCGGCCGGGCCGACTTCCACACTGCCCCACTCGGGCGGCACGTCGAGCGTCATGGACTCCAACTCGGTGCGCTGCGGCGGCACCACCCGCACGGTGGTTTCCAACTTCCAGCCGGTGGTGGTCAACTTCAGCCTGTGCTGCGGGCGGACGCGGAGCATGCCGACGGCCGGGTGGGCTTCGAGATCCAGCCAGCCGCCGGCCTTCGGGGCGGCGGCGGTGCCGAAGACGGCCACCAGGTCGTCGTCGGCGGTGGCGGGCAAGTCTTGGCGGCGGAGGTCGGCGGACGGCTTAAACGTCAGCCGGATGCCCGGCGGGGCGTACACCGCCACCTTGCCCGTCGGCCGCACCCCTCCGACGACGAACGGCCCGACCGGGAACGGCCCGCGGGCCTTCGGGTCGGAGGTCGGCGGGCGGGGGGTCCGCACCGCCACCGTCACCAGCCATTCACCCAGCCCATCGGCCGGGGTGCGGATCAGCCACGGCTTGCCCGCGTCAGTCGGCTTCACCACGCTGGCAGTGAAAGCCGGCAACGGGATCGGCCCGCCGGCGGCCACGCTCACCTCGGCGTTGGGCGGGAGCGTCAGCGGCCACTCGCGGGCGGTCCCCTTCAGCCGCAGTTTCATCACCGTTTCGATCTGTCGTTCCTCCACCCGCACCAGCACGTCGGCGTCGGCGGTCAGGCCGGCGTCGGCGGGGGCGGTGCCGGGCGGCTCCCAGTTCACTTCGAGAATGTCCGTCGGGCCGAGTGCGAGCGGCTTGGCGGCCAGTTGCTCGGCGGTGGTGGGGGTGCGCTTCAGCGCGGTCGGCGTGTCGCCGCGGGTGCCCACGCTCACCTTCGCCACCCCGTCGGCCGGCGGTTTGGTCAGCGTGAACGTGCTGATGGCCGCTTTCGGCAGACTGAAATCGAAGCCCAGTTCGCCTTTGGTTGCCCGCGCCGACACCGGCACTTCGGCCTGGACGGTGATGGCGTGCTCGCCAGCAGTTTCAGCCAGCACGGTCAGCCCGTCGGCGTCGGCGGTGAGGATGGGCAGCTTGCCGTCGGCGGTCTTGGCCGACACCACCGCCGCCCGCTGACAGCCGAGTGTCACCAGCGTGCGGGGCGAACTCGTGCGGAACGTGAACGTGAGCGTGAGGGCGGCGACGGTGCGATCCCCGCGGGCTTCGACCGCCCCGCGGACGGCCACCCCGCTCGGCGGCACCGGCTTCGCGGCGTCCTTCGCCTTCTTCGCCGCCTCCACCTGATCGACGAGCGCCTGGTACTCGGCCGGCGACAGCACCACGCCATCGACCACCGGGTTCGGTTCGTCCGCCCCGCGGGTGACGAACACCACCGTGCCGTCGGGCAGTTTCACCGCCGACGCCTTCGGCTTGTCCGGCTTGACCGTGGGTGTGGTCGGCTGGGCGACAGCGGTCGCCGTCAGCACGAGCACCAGGAGTTGAGCGAAAGGTCGCATGGCATCAATATAACCCGGCACCAGCCCCGATCCGACCGCTAAACCCGGAACAGACTACGCGGCCTGCACGCTTTCACCGCCTGTGCCGGATGTGCGGGCACTCGGCATTCACCCCCGTTCCCGCATAATGACGGTTCCCCTCCCAGGAGCCGCCGATGACCCCGCCGACGCTCGCCGACCTCGCCCGCATGTTCGACCACTCGCTGCTCCAGCCGAACCTGACCGATGCCGAGTTGGAGAAGGGCATCCTGCTGGCCCGCGAGTACGCCGTGGCGTCCGTGTGCATCAAGCCGTATGTGGTGAAGCTGGCGGCCAAGTTGCTCGCGGGCAGCGGCGTGCAGGCGAGCACCACCATCGGCTTCCCGCACGGCGGGCATGTGACGAAGATCAAGGTCGCCGAGAGCGAGATCGCCCTGGCCGACGGGGCGACCGAACTCGACATGGTGGTGAACGTCGGCAAGGTGCTGAGCGGCGAGTGGAACTATGTGGCCGACGAGATCGCCGCGGTGGTGCGGGTGGTCCACGCGGCGAACGCCAAGGTGAAGGTGATCTTCGAGAACGCCTACCTGAAGGACGAGCAGAAGAAGGAGTTGTGCAGGATCTGCGGGGAGGTGCGGGCCGACTGGGTGAAGACGAGCACCGGGTATGCCGAGACGGGGGCGACGGTGGAGGACCTGAAGCTGATGCGGCAGCACAGCCCGGCGTGGGTGCAGGTGAAGGCCGCCGGCGGCGTGCGGACCTACGAGAAACTGCTCGACGTGCGAGCCATCGGCGTGACCCGTGTGGGTGCCACCGCGACGAAGACGATTTTGGACGAAGCGAAGGCGAAGATGGGCGGGTAACAGGCCGCCCGGTCACAAGCCCCCGGCGATGACAAGGTGCCTTGTCATCGCCGGGAGCTTGCGACCGGGATCAGCGCGGTGCAAGAACCGCACCCGCGGCCACGTAAGAGTGGCAATAGTCGACCACGCCATCCGCCCAAAGGTTTCCCATGCCCACCATCGAACCGAAAGCTTGTAGGCCCGGTGACGTCATCCTCTTCTACGACCTGAACCTGGTCAGTGTCGGGCTGACCGCCGCCCGTATGGTGAAGGGCGTCACTGTGCTGCCGGCGGTGGTGTCGGCGGTGCAGGGCGGGAACACCGCCTTCATCGGGGACGCCACCGCCTGCCACGCGGGCATCGTGTGCGGCAACGCCACGTCCTACGAAGTGGCCCACGCCACCTCCGCCTTCGGCGTCTGCCGCAACAACCTGTTGAACCTGTGCGCCAAGTACACGGGCACCCTCCAGGTGTTCCGCATGTCGGCCACCCCGTTGATCGCGGCCGAGGCGTCGGCCGTCGCCCGCAAGTGGGCGACGAGCGACCGGCACGACGTGGGCATGAAGTTCGCCAATTCGAAGGCCGGCGTCTGCGCCTTCCGCAGCAGCAGCTACGGCACCGGGGCGAAGTCGCGGGCGCGGTTCTACCGGGCGGAGAAGGACCGCCAGGGCGGGCCGCAGGACTTCAAGAACCTGGACCGCGAGTCGCACAAGGCGATGTTCTGCTCGATGTTTGTGATCGCCTGCTACCAGGCGGTGATGGACGACGCCACCACTGAAACGATGCTCGCCCTCGACGCCAAGACGACCAGCCCCATGTACCTCGACGGCTACCTGCGGAACTCCCCGCTGTGGCACACCGTTGGGGCGCTGGGGTTGAGTTAACTCGGGACGACCCCTCGGGTGACGCTTACCGGCTCAGCACTTTCTTCTTCACCTCGGGCACGAAGATGGGCACGTCGCGGGGGTGCTCCTCCTCGCTCGGTTCGGCCCCCGGCGGGGTGAACCGCCACGGGATGCCCTTCACCGCCTGGTCGTACCCCAGGGCGAACAGCTTCTTCATCGCCTTCGGCTCGAACGTCATGCTGTTCGCCGGCGCCTCCTCATCCTGCGGGATGGCGATCATGTGGAACTTCATCCCGCTCACCCCGCAGAAGGAGTACAGGTTGAGCACCTCCGAGCGGTAGAGGGCGTACAGGGCCGCCGACACGGTGCTCGTCACCCGCTTGAGGAAGCCGAGCTTGCCCTCCAACTCCGGGGCGAACAGCTTGCCCGCCGCCATCACGTACAGGTTCGACCCGCTCAGCCAGCCGGTGGCGGCGGGGGCCGGGCGGTTCATGTCCGCCGGCAGCCGCAGGAACGTCTGACACGCCGCCCCGCCGTCCACGTGCTCCTCGACGTACCTCTTGCCGTCGATCTCCACCTCGAACTTGACGGCCGGCAGTTGGCCGGGGATGGACACCGACGCCAGGAAGATCTTCCGCACCAGTTGCGGGGCGTCCGGGCGGTCGCTGCACGCGATCGCCCCCACGTCCCAGATGACCACCCGCCGGGTGCGGACGTTCATGGTGCCGAAGTAGAGCCGCCGACCCTCCTGGTGGGCCTTCCGGATGTCGGCCAGCATGCAGTCGTTCACCTCCCGCTCGAACAGCTTCTCCAGCCGCTTCGGGCTGGCCAGCGCGCCGTCGCGGATCAGGCCGGTGAACGGGCGAAAGGCGAAGATGTCGCGGTTGCTCACGGTGGTGAAGAACTGCTGGAGCGGGGCGTCGTACCCCTCGCCCAGGTAGGCGTAGATGGCGACCATCGCCCCGCCGCTGATGCCCGTGACGATGTCGAACTTCGGGCGGGTGCCGGAGTGCGACCAGCCGACCAGGGTGCCGGCGTTGTACGCCGCGTACTGCCCGCCGCCGCTCAGCAGCAGGGCGTTCTTCGGCTCGCACGCCGCCTTCCCGGTCGGTTTGGTCAGGGCTTCGCTGATCGACCGGGCGATGTCCAGTTCGTGGTCGCTGGACATCCCGTCGGTGACGGCGACCGGCGGCAGCAGGTCTTTCTCGTGCTGGGTGGCGGCGCACCCGCCTGTGCCGGGCACGAGGGCGACCGCCGCACCCAACAGGGCGATGAGCAGCGGGGCGACGCGGTATCGGACCCGACGCAGGTGCATGGTCGTTGGCGGCTGAGGTACGGGCGTGGTCCGGCGAGTGCGGGGAGATACCGGCGGCTGACGAGCGAATCAAGGCGGAGTGCGCGACCCGGAAGCCGCCGCGGTCGTACCATGTCCCGCAGTTCCCCGAGTGTCGCCCATGATCCCCCTTTCGCTCATCGCCCAGGCCCGCCACCGCATCCGCGGGCGGGTCCACCGCACCCCGCTGGTGCATTCCAGGGCGATCAGCGACCGACTCGGCGTGCCTGTGTGGCTGAAGGTGGAGTGCCTGCAAAAGACCGGGTCATTCAAAACCCGCGGGGCGTTCAACAAGATGCTCACCCTGACCCCGGCGGAGCGGGCGAAGGGGGTGGTGGCGGTGAGTGGCGGGAACCACGCCCAGGCGGTGGCGTTCGTCGGCACACAACTCGGCATCCCGACCACCATTTGCATGCCCGAGACGACCCCGCGGAACTACCTGGAAGCCACCCGCGGGTACGGGGCTGAGGTGGTGCTGACACGGGACATCCGGGCGGCGTTCGACGAGTGCGAGCGGCAGCGGGCGGCCGGTAAGGTGCTGGTTCACCCGTTCGACGACGTGCTGTTGGCGGCGGGGCAGGGGACCATCGGCCTGGAAATCTTGGATGATTTGCCGGACGTGTCGCACGTGTACGTCAGCATCGGCGGGGGCGGGCTGGCGGTTGGTGTGGCATCGGCGGTCAAGGGTGTGAAACCGGAGGTTGAAGTGGTGGGCGTGGAGACGCACGGGGCGGATGCAATGGCCCAGGCGCTCGCGGCGGGCAAGCTGGTGGAGTTGCCGGCGATCACGTCCATCGCCCGCACACTCGGGGCACCGATGGTGTCCGAGTTCACGCTCGCCGGCGTCCGCGAACTGCTCCGCGAGGTGACGGTAGTGGACGACGCGGCGACGGTGGAGGCGCTCACGTTCATCCTCGAACGCACGAAGTACCTGGTGGAGCCGGCGTCGGCTTGCACACTCGTGGCGGCCGAGCGGCACCGCGAGCGATTCAAGCCGGGCGATCAGGTGGTGCTGATCCTGTGCGGCGGCAACGTGGCGGTGGACGACCTGTGTGGGTGGCGGGCGCGGTTCGGGGGATAAATGGACCTCACCCCCCCGGCCCCCTCTCCCAGGGGAGAGGGGGTGTTCAAGGCGAGAAAGTGGTCGGTACTTCTGCGAATGGTCCGAGACTTCAACAGGTTGAACACCCCCTCTCCCCTGGGAGAGGGGGCCGGGGGGGTGAGGTCCATTTATCCCCCGAACCGCGCCCGCCACCCACACAGGT
>JANNDF010001076.1:0-3962 GCA_031387445.1 Planctomycetia bacterium | reverse complement strand
CCTCGCGGTCGCGGCTCGTTCGGTCTGCCCCACTGGTTCATTGCACCTGAACTGAGGGGTCCGCAGCGCCCACCTGTCCCCTGCGGAGCGGGGGACAGGTCGCCGGAGTGAACGGAGTGAACCCGGCGGGTGAGGGGGCGGGTTCGTCTCCCTCACCCGGATCGTCGCTCCGCTCCCGATCCGACCTCTCCCCCGCTCCGCAGGGGAGAGGTGGGCGTGATTGGACTCCCCAAATGAGGTGCAATGAACCACTACTTCTCCTCCGCCGGCGGGCTGATCTTCTTGAACGGCTGGCCCTTCTTGTCCAGGTTGCGGTTCAAATCAATCGGGTCGAACTCCACCTTCGCCCCGGCTTCGGGCACGTCGGCTTTGGCCGCCCACAGCACGGCGTTCGTCACCACCCGGCGGAACGGCTCGTTCCCCCAGTTGGCGTGCGTGTGCCCGCCGGTGAACCCGAACCCCCGCCCGGTCTCCTTCCGCTCGTAAGCCCACGCCATCGTCTCGATGCGGCCCAGATACTTCTTGGCGTCAGCCGTGCCACGGGTGTTGTCCGGCGGCACCGCTTGCAGGATCGGGATCACGCCCTTCGCCTCGGTCACGTCCGTGCTGCCGCCCACCCACCGCATGTTGTAATACCACTCGTCGCGGATGGTGAACGGCTTCACCCCGCGGCTGATCGGGTGCTTCGGCAACTCGCGGATCGTGGCGTCCCAGTGCGGGTTGATGGACACCTTCGCGTCGTAATACCCGCCCATCCAGTTCACCACCGTGTCGCCGTGCTTCGGGTCGTAGTCCACCGCGTAGTGCAGGTTCACCCACCCGGTGCCCTTCTCCATGTAGCCCGCCAGCAGCTTCAGCCGCTCCTTCTGCACCGCCGGGTGTCCGCCGCGGCCGTCGGCGTAGAACACGATGGCGTCCGCCCCGTCGAACACCTTCTCGTCCTTCGGCCAGCCGTCCCGCACCATCACCGGCCAGACGCCGTTCTGCTTCAGCAGGTTGCACAGGATCGTGGTGCCGGCGAAGAACTCGTGGTCGCCGGGGCCGTGGCTCCTGGTGCCGGCCACCAGCACCACCTTCTTGCCCTTGAAGTCCTTCGGCGGGGCTTCTTCCAGCTTCACCCCGCTCTGGTCGTAGGGGTCGAAGCCGAGTTCCTTGATTTGCTCCGGCGTGGCCCCTTCTTTGGGCTTAGGATCCTGGGCGGTGGCCACCACCGCGAACGCGGCAGCCGTGAGCAGGGAGAGGAGTCGGGGCTTGCGGGCACCTGTATGCGTGGGGGTGGGGCGGCGGTATGAGGGAGGACCGCCGCGCCGCGGGGCACCGGGGATTGTACATGAAGAATGTGGCTCTCCGTCGCACACCGAGGACGCCCGCGGTGATCCCCAGCCCGACCGCCGATTCTCTCTACCGCCTCTTCCCGACTTCCACCACGCGTCCCGTCTGTACGCCGATCAGCGGCGACCAGATGCCCGAGCCGTACCGCTCGCTGCTCGTTCACACGCACCACATGACGGTGACGGTGGAGCGGCACTACGGCGGGCCGGTGGACGTGAAAGTGCTGAACACGGTGCGGGACGGCGACGAATACTCCCGCCAGATTTTGCTCGAAGTGCGGGGCACTGGGCGGGTGGTGCAGTTCGGCATCGTACAAATCGACCTGAACCTGCTCAGCCCGCCGGTGCGAGACAAGATCGTGGAAGGGAAGACGCCGCTCGGCCGCGTGCTGATCGAACACGGCGTGCTGCGACACATCCAGCCGGCGGGTTACCTGCGGGTGGAACCCGACGCCGACCTGTGTCGCTGGTTCGGGCTGGCCGAGCCGGTCACGACGTATGGGCGACTCGGGGTCATCTTCACCGACGACCGCCCGGCGATTGAGGTGTTGGAGATCCTGGCCCCGGTGGGGTGATCTCTGGAGCCGGCCCCGCCAAGGGTCGGGTGGGAGCAAACCCGACCCCTGGCGGGGTCGGCTCCGGGTGTTGCTCACATCACGAACCGATCCGCCCAGTCCGTCCGGGCCAGGATCACCCGCACGGCCGGCGTGAGTGGCGACTCCTGCAAATCGACCACCCGCATTCGTTCCAGGTGCGGCCACTTCGCCAGCGCCTCCGCCCCGAGCGGGCCGAGCCGGTTGCCGCCCAACCGCAGCTCCCGCAGGTTCGTCAGCCGTGTCGATTCCACCACCGCCAGGATGCCACTGTCACCCACCTCACCGATCTCGTTGTTCACCACCCCCAGCCGTTCCAACCGGTGCGCGTTTCGACCGAGGGCCAGCGCCCGCACCCCGGCGTCGCCGATGAAGTGGTCGTTCAGGTCGAGTGACTTCAACCGGGTGAGTGTGGTCGAGTCGGCCAGGGCCGCCGCGCCCTGGGCGTGGACGCACGAGTACGGCTCGAACCCGTCCGCCCGGAAGGTCAGCGACTCCAAGCCGCCGAACTCGGGGCGCGAGGCCAGCACCTGGGCGCCGGCGTCACTCAGACGGTTGCCCGACACGTCGAGCGCTCGCAACCGCGGGGCGACCGGCGTGTCGGCCAGGGCGTTCAGTTCGTCCCCTTCCCAGAAGTTGGTGTTGCGGAGGATGAGGGATCGCAGGTCGTCCAGGCGGGCGACGGTGAAGAAGTTTCGCACCTGTGCGGGCATGCCGAACACCGTGTTCGTCAGGTCGAGGGTGTGCAACCGGGCCAGCCCCGGCACGCGGGCCAGGCGGTCGGTGAACTGGGTGGCCCCGACCGCCCGCAGGTGCCGCACCAGGCCGGGGTCGAGCAGCGAATCCGGGCGGGACACCAGCCACTCGGCCGACACGTTCACCTCTTCTACGAACCCGCGTCGGAACACCTGGCTCTGCCCGCGGAAGGCGTCCAGCCCCCACCGCTCCCGGTGGTCCCGGAGCAACTCCCGCTCGCGGGCCTTCAACTGCTCCCGCCGCGGGTCGATGGGCGACAGGTTCGCCAGCTCGATCTGAATGCGGATGAACTCGGCCCGCTCGGGGTCGCCGTTCTCGTCCAGCCAGTCGGCGTAGACGAGCCGCGGCAGGTCGTCGTCGGGGCGGTAGGCGATGGCGGCGAGGAAGGCGGCGTGCATGAGTGATGGTCTTGGCGAGCGGCCCGCGTGAGCGGGCTGGTTGTTGCGACGACCCAGGGGGCTAACGCCCCCCGCTCGCCTTTACGACAGCACCGCCTCGCCGAACTTGGCCTGAAGTTGCGCCCACGTTCGCCCGCGGAGTTGATTGCCGTCGAACAGTTGCAAGCTGGTCAGCCGGGTGAGGTAGTTACTCCGCACGATGGCGCGGGCGGCGTCGTTGTCCAGGTCGTTGTTCCGCAAATCCAGGTGGGTGAACCGCCGGGCTTCACGTGTTCCCACCAGCGCTTCGACGGCTTGCAGCGTGACGATCTGGCGGTACTCGAAGTCGATCAGTTGCCACTCGCCTTCTGGGCCACGGGAACGGTCTTCATCCCCGATGACCACTGTTCCGCTCAGGTCGAGCCGCGTCACCCGCTGCGTCACCGGGCTGTGCAGGATGGTGCCGATCGGCTTGGAACTGGCGATCAGCCCGCCCTTCACCTTCAGCTCGGTGCTGCCGTACCACTCCGGATGCTCCATCACGGCGGTGCGGCGGAACTCGACGGGATCGGCCAGCAGTTCGGCCGGGCAGGTGATGCGGGCGTCGTGGTGGAAGCCGCGGAGCGGGAGCACGGCCGCGGGCAGTTCGTGCTTCCGCTCGCACTCCACACGGAGGCGGTGTGCGGCCTCACCCTCGCCGTTCTCGTCCAGCCAGTCGGCATACACCAGCCGGGGCAGGTCGTCGTCGGGGGCGGCGAAGATGGCGAGCAGGAACGCTTCCCGCCGGTCGAGGTCGTCCATGAGGGGAATTGTAGGCGAACGGACCTGGCGAGCCGCGGGCGGCAGTCCGCGGAATCGCGGGCCGCCCAAACAGCCGGCGGGCGCCCCCCGCGCGCCCGCCCCGC
>JANNDF010001074.1:0-4139 GCA_031387445.1 Planctomycetia bacterium | reverse complement strand
CCCGGCCGGCTGACGCCGGCGGTTCCAGATTGAAGGGTGATCGTGGTCGGGAGCGAACCGCTCGCGGAGCGAGCAGAGCACGACGTGCAAAGCCCCGGCGGGTGGGGCGGGCGGGCGGTCTCGTCCGGGACCGCTCGCCCCCAAGCCCCCACTCGGTTTGAACCCCACCCGCCGGGGTTCACCCGATCGTTCGGCAGCATCGGCACATCGAACCGCGGGTCGGGGAACGGCGGCAGGCCGCGGGTTTTGCGGATCTCGTTGTAAGTGCGGAGGCCCATCTTCGCGTCGAGTTCGTCGTCGAGCCGCCGTTGCTCCTGGTTCCGCGGCGAGCAGTCGGGGAACGTCACCTGCACGTCCGGGCCGTACCGCTCGCCCAGGTCGCGGGTCAGCGACTGCCCGATCAGGTCGAGCTTCGGCTGAATCGTCCCCTCGCAGAACATCGCCCGCGCGCCGAACCAGATGTTCGCCCCGAGGCCGGTGTTCTCCACCAGCCCGGTGATCGGCGGGGGCACGCGGAACACGGCCAGGATCTCGTCGCGGGTCATCCTCGACGAGTTGAGGAAGTCCATCTCGGCCGGGGTGAGCGTCCACGGCGAGGCGGTCAACCCTTGTTCCAGCACCATCGGCCGGTGCCAGTTGCTGCGGCCGGCGTACTTCTCGCCGAGCTTCTCTTCGAGCCGCTTCAGCGTTTGGTCCGTCAGCGTCTGGTCGGTGCGAAGCACGACACCCGGACGCGGCCCCGCCACGAACGTCTGATACCTCGACTTCAGCAGTTCGGTGTTCGCGTCCACCGTGAGAGCGTTCGCTTGCAGCGGCGACAGGCCGTAGTGCGGATCGAGCGGGTTCGGGTACTTCAGGTGGATGATCTCGTCGGGCGTAAACGTCTGGGCCGGGGTGCCGGGCGACGCCACCTCGTAGGCCCGCACGTACTCGCGGGCGTCAGGCACCACTCGCACCCACGGCGTCGGGATGACCCACAACTCGGCGGGCGTACCGGCTTCACTCGGGGCGACGTACCAGAAGCAGTTCCCCGTCAACTCCAGGTACACCACCGTCAGGTACCACAACTCCCACGGGGTGAGCCACGGGTTCGGCCGACTCAACAGCCGGCAGAGCGGGTGCGTGTGCGGCAGCGGCGTCTGCTCGTGCTCGGCCTGCCCGGTGTTCACGAACACGAACGGCTTCTGGGTCGCCACCTCTTGCGCGATAGCGTTCACTGCGGCGTACACCCACGACGAGTAGTTGCGGAGTTGCTCGGCCGGGTCGCTCTTCCACCACCCGGCCGGCGGGTACGGCGGGCGGAACAGCGCCGCGGCTCGCTCCGGGGTGGCCGGGGCCGCCTTCGCGCGCCACTGCGACAACCACGCCCCGAGGCGGGTGAGGACGGTCATGGCGGTTCTCGGTTGGGGATTGAAGAAGATGTTTGCCACAGAGGGCACAGAGGACACGGAGAAAAGCAGGGCAGCAAACGGGGAAGATTCTTTCCAGGCTTCCTGACTTCACTCCGTGCTCTCTGTGTCCTCTGTGGCGAAATCGTTTTTGTCTTCCACTACCGCCCTCTGCGGTGAATCCTCGGTCCACTTGGCTCCGGGCACTCGCTTGGCGTACCCCAGGGTGCGGAGGACGTACAGCGCCTCGCTCCACGACGGGTAGCGGCGGCGATACCGCCGCTGGTAGGCGTGCATGGCGGTGATGAACTCGAGCACGTCGCCGGTGAGTTCGCTGCCGGGGAACTCGTTCGACACCAGCACGGGCAGGTTCGGAGCGGTCATCCGTTCCCCTCCGGGGCACCTCAAGTCGCCCCCGCGGGGGATAGTTGTCTTTTGTACACTAACGGATTTAAGGTGCGAACCGCGTGCTGTCAAGAAAACCGCGGTGGAATTGTGCAAAAATGTTCAGTAGTGCCCGCCTTGGTGAACCGGCGGTTCACCAAGATTTCCCCCGTGCGCCCCCCGCTGCCTCCCGGCATGAATGAGCGGCCGGTGAGCGGCGGACGGAACTTTTTCTCGCACTCGTGGTCAAATCGTTTGCACCGCGGGGGCGGAGTCGATACCTTCGGCGTTACCCTCCCTCCGCCGCCACTCCCCGGCCGGCACTCCTGCTCCCACCACCCGACCCTCCCCCCCATCGGTTCCGGAATCTGCTGCTATGTCTAACGCCAACGACGTGGAGTTGATCCAGAAGGTCCGCGACGCGCACGCCAAACTCCGCAAAGAAATCGGCAAGGTGATCGTCGGCCAGGAACAGGTGGTGGACCAACTGCTCATGGCCATCTTCTGCCGCAGTCACGCCCTGCTCATGGGCGTGCCGGGGCTGGCCAAGACGCTCATGGTGTCCACGCTCGCGCAAGCCCTGGAGCTGAGCTTCAAGCGGATCCAGTTCACCCCCGACCTGATGCCGTCGGACATCACCGGCAGCGAGGTGATTCAGGACGACCCGGCCACCCGCCAGCGGATGTTCAAGTTCCTGCCCGGCCCCATCTTCGCCAACATCGTGCTGGCCGACGAAATCAACCGGACGCCGCCGAAGACGCAAGCGGCACTGCTCGAAGCCATGCAGGAGCGGAAGGCCAGCATCGGCGGCATCGATCACCCGATGCGGAACCCGTTCTTCGTGCTGGCCACGCAGAACCCGATCGAACAGGAAGGCACCTACCCGCTGCCCGAAGCCCAACTCGACCGCTTCCTGTTCCTCATCAAAGTGGACTACCCGACCGCGGACGAGGAAGAGCAGATCATGCGGATGGGCACGTCCGACGTGAAGGCCACCGTCAACCCGGTGCTGAACGCCGAGGACATCATCCACCTGCAACAGGTGGTGCGGCGGGTGCCGGTGTCGGACAAGGTGTTCGACTTCGCCAAGCGGCTGACGCGGATGAGCCGGCCGAAGACGCCGGAGGCGGCCGCGTTCGTGAACAAGTGGGTGGTGTGGGGGGCCGGGCCGCGGGCGAGCATGAACCTGATCCTGGCGGCGAAAGCGCACGCCGTGCTGCGGGGGGCGAACCACGTGTCCGGCGACGACGTGGTGGAAGTGGCCCTGCCCATCATGCGGCACCGGCTGATGCTCAACTTCGCCGCCCAGAGCGAGGGCATCACGGTGGAAGAGGTCGTGCAGAAGCTGGTCCGCGGTGCCGCCACCGCGGCGGCCGCGTGATGGCGAGCGGGGGGCGTTAGCCCCCTGGTTCTGAACCCACCAGGGGGCTGACGCCCCCCGCTCGCCCGGAATTCCCATGTCCACGTTGCTGAAACCGGATGTCCTCGCCCGTGCCGAGTCGCTCGGGGTGAAGGCCCGCCAACTGGTCGAAGGGCTGCGGGTGGGCGACCACAAGTCGCCGTTCCGCGG
Organism: Planctomycetia bacterium; assembly: GCA_031387445.1. GTDB lineage: Bacteria > Planctomycetota > Planctomycetia > Gemmatales > Gemmataceae > JALHQU01. The sequence goes on along the minus strand of JANNDF010001074.1, from coordinate 797 downwards.
GTTCAGCGTCGAGTTCGTGCAGCACCGCGAGTATGTGCCCGGCGACGACATCCGGCACATCGACTGGAAGAGCTACGGGCGGAGCGAGCGGTACACGATCAAGCAGTACGAGCAGGAGACGAACTTCATCGCCCACCTGCTGGTGGACACCAGCAACTCGATGCGGTACGGTGAGGGCGACGAGAACAAACTGGAGTACGCCAAGCTGATGGCCGCCAGCCTGGCGTTCACCATCGTCCGCCAGCGGGACAGCGTCAGCCTGCGGACGTTCGACGAGCGGCTGCGGGACGAACTGCCGGCGAGCGGCTCGCTGCCGCACATCAACGCCATCTGCCGCATGCTCGAAGAGGCCGGCGCGGGGAAGAAGACGGCCATCGCCCCGCTGCTCGAACGGCTGTCCGAGCAGGTGTCCCGCCGCGGGATCGTGATCCTCATCTCCGACTGCTTCGACGACCCGGAGAAGCTGCTCGGCGGGCTGCGGCAGATCCGCTTCCGCGGGCACGAGGTGTGTCTGCTGCACGTCATGCACCGCGACGAGATCGACTTCCCGCTCGACGGCAACATCCGCTTCACCAACCTGGAAGGGGCCGACTACCTGCTCGCCCGCCCGCACCTGCTCCGCCCGGCGTACACGAAGGTGGTGAAGGAGTACCTGAGTGAGCTGCAGCGCGGGTGCGACGGCAGCCGCGTCGATTACGTGCTGATGCCGACCGACCGCCGCCCGGTGCACGCGCTGGGCGAGTACCTGGTGCGACGGCTACAGCAGGCGAAACGCTAAACGAGCCGCGACCGCGAGG
>JANNDF010001073.1:0-2339 GCA_031387445.1 Planctomycetia bacterium | reverse complement strand
AGCCGCCGGGTATGGAAAAGATCCCGGCGGCTCACGCCGCTCGGCTCGCCGGGCGCCACCTCACTTCTTCGCGTCGGCCAACAACTCCTCCACCTTCTTCCAGTTCACCACGTTCCACCACGCATCGACGTAGTCGGCCCGCTTGTTCTGGTACTTCAGGTAGTAGGCGTGCTCCCACACGTCCACACCGAGCAGCGGGACGAGGCCGTCCATCAGCGGGCTGTCCTGGTTCGGCTTCTTGATCGCCACCACCGCCGACTTCGCCGGGTCCCACACCAGCCAGCTCCACCCGCTCCCGAACTGCGTCAGGGCGTTCTGCTTGACCGTGTCCTTGAACTTGGCGAAGTCGCCGAACGCCGCCTTGATCGCGTCGCCCACCGCGCCGCTCGGCTCGCCGCCACCGCCCGGCGTCATGATGTCCCAGAAGAGCGCGTGGTTGTGGTGCCCGCCGCCGTTGTTGATGACCGCCTGCCGGATGCCTTCCGGCACACTCTTGATCTCGCGGAGCAGCGTCACGATGTCTTTGCCCGCCTGATCCGGGGCGGACTCGAGCGCTTTGTTCAGGTTGTCCACATACGCCTTGTGGTGCCGCTGGCTGTGGATCTCCATCGTCGTCGCGTCGATGTGCGGCTCGAGCGCGTTGAATGCGTAGGGCAGTGCGGGGAGGGTGTGCGCCATGATTCGGTTCTCCGTGGGTAGGCACGGGTAGTGTAGGTGGCGCGACCGCCAGAGGCGAAGACGCCACCCGCCCGCGGTTCCTATGATTCGGGTATCTCACACCCTCATCCTTCGGAGCCGAACGCAATGACCGACGTCCGTGAAACCCCGCTTCTCGTCATCGGCGGCGGACCCGGCGGCTACCCGGCCGCCCTGCACGCCGCCGACCACGGGATGAAAGTAACCCTGGTGGACGAAGACCCGAAGCTGGGCGGGGTCTGCCTGAACCGCGGGTGCATCCCGAGCAAGGCACTGCTGCACGCGGCGAAGGTGATCCGCGAGGCGCACCACGCCGCCAGCATGGGCATCAGCTTCGGTGAGCCGAAGATCGAGCTGGAGAAACTGCGGGCCTTCGTGCAACAGAAGGTGGTGGGCAAGCTCACCTCCGGCATCGCCAGTCTGGTGAAGGGCCGCAACGTCGAGTACGTCCGCGGGCACGCCGAGTTCATCGACGCGAACACGGTGAAGGTGACGGGCGACAACCCCACCACCATCAAGTTTGAGAAGTGCATCATCGCCACCGGCGGGGTGCCCGCCATGCCCCGCACGTTTGCCATCGGCGACGACCGGGTGATGGACAGCACCGGGGCACTCCTGCTGCCGGACATCCCCAAGACGCTGCTGGTGGTCGGCGGCGGGTACATCGGCCTGGAGATCGGCAGCGTGTACGCCGCACTCGGCACGAAAGTGAGCGTGGTCGAGTTCATGGACGGGCTGCTGCCGATGGCCGACCGCGACCTGGTGGCGGTACTCGAAAAGAAGCTGAAGGCGGAGTTCGAGAACATCTACCTGAACACGAAGGTGGCGGCGCTGAAGGTCACGCCGGGCGGCATCGTGGCCGTGCTGGAAGGGAAGGACGTGCCGGGCGAACTCACCTTCGACCGCGTGCTGGTGAGCATCGGCCGCCGGCCGAACACCGCCGGCCTGGGGTTCGAGAAGGCCGGGCTGAAGCTGGACGACCGCGGGTTCATCCCCGTGGACGCCCAACGCCGGACGGTCGTGCCGCACATCTCGGCCATCGGCGACGTGGCCGGCGAGCCGGGGCTGGCGCACAAGGCGACGGCCGAAGCGCGGGTGGCGGTCGAGGCGATCCTCGGCGAACCGGCCGTGTGGGACCCGCGTGCCATCCCGGCCGTCATCTTCACCGACCCGGAACTCGCCTGGGCCGGGCTGACGGAGAAGGAGGCGAAGGAGCGGAACGTCCCGCACGAGGTGCTGAAGTTCCCGTGGGCGGCGTCGGGCCGTGCGGTGGCGCTCGACATCACCAACGGGCTGACCAAGATGCTCATCGACCCGGAGAGCAAGCGGGTGCTCGGCGTGGGCATCGCCGGCAGCGGGGCGGGCGAGTTGATCGCCGAGAGCGTGCTGGCCATCGAGATGGGGGCGGTGGCCCGCGACGTGATGGAGAGCATCCACCCGCACCCGACGCTGAGCGAGACCGTGATGGAGAGCGCCGAGTTGGCCTACGGCGGCGCGACCCACGTCGCCAAGCCGAAGAAGGTGGCGAAGTGAGTCGGGGTTGAGGTTAGCCGCGGGGCCACCCCCAGCGCGCGCGGCGTTTGCGCGCGGCGAACCAACGGCAATACCCAAGACCCCACCAGACAAAAACCACCCAGCGAGTC
>JANNDF010001105.1:0-2229 GCA_031387445.1 Planctomycetia bacterium | reverse complement strand
GACACCCGGCTCCCTTCGGTCGCGGTTCCAGTTCTCGCCAACGTCGCAACAACGGCCGTGTCCTAAAGTGGACCCGTCGCTCGCTGATATGATGACCCCCACCCGTCCGACTCGCCCGTCGGACCTCCCCCGCGGAGACATGACATGCGGTCCCTCGTGTGTTGGTCGGTCGGACTGATGGCGCTCGTGTTCGCCGTCGCCGGCGTCGGGCTGCTCGACACCGCCCGCCCGCTCGCCGCACAGCCGGCCAAGAAGTCGTCGGGCGTCGAGTTGGTGCCGTCGGAAGGGTTCGCCGTCCTCACCGTGAACGTGGCCAAGCTGCACGACGCCGAGGCCGGCAAACCGATCCGCGACGCCCTGGAAAAGGGCGACAAGGCGCTGCTCAAGCGGCTCGAAGAGGACTACGGCTTGACCCTGGCCCAACTCGACCGCCTCACCTTCTTCTGGGCCGAACCGACCTTCGGGGCCGGGCCGGAAAGTGCCGCCGTGTTCGTCACCACCCGCCAGCCGATCGACAAGGCCAAGCTGCTGAAGGCGTGGAAGGGGAGCGACGAGCCGAAGAGTGGGGTCGGGTTCGCTGGGGTCGGGTTCGGCGGGTTCGGGCAACTCGGTAACCTCGGCGGGCAGTTCGGGTTCGCCGGCGGTCGCGCGTTTCCGGGCGGCGGGGTTCAGGCGCTGCCGTTGCAGGTGCCGGGCGGACCCGATGTGCCGGACGCGAAGCCGCCCGACGCCAAGCCGAAGCCGCTCAACCTGAACGCCCCGTACTACTACTGCGGCAGCTACGGCGAGACGGTGATCGTGCCCATCGACGACAAGACGCTGGCGGTGCTGCCGAACACGAGTTACAGCGGGCCGGGGTTCGTGGCCGCACTACTGCGGCGGAAGGCCGACGGCCCGCTGGCTGAGGCGCTCGCCCTGGCCGACAAACACGATGTCGTGTTCGGCGTGCAGGGCAAGGGGCTGCGGGACCAGATCAAGATGTACCGCGAGGGGTTCGGTCAGCTCGAAGGGGTGGTCATCGACGGCCCCGGCATTCCGCCCCCGCCGCCGGTGCCGGTGCCCCCGCCGGGCGGCGAACCGCCGAAGGTGGAAGACGAGTTCACCCCGTACGAGCCGCTCGCCGAGATCGACCGGGCGATCGCCACGTTCGACTTCGGGGCCACCAGCAAGCTGACCGTCACCGCCCATTACCCGACGGCCGAGGCGGCGAAGAAGGCCGAACCGGTGGCCAAGAAGGCGATCAAGGCGGTGATCGACGCTCTCACCGAGGCCCGCAACGCGACCGCCGCCGACGCCAGCGAGAAGGACTGGCTGCCGGTGTTCGACTTCGCCCTGAACGGGCTGAAGGGGGCGAAGGTCACCCAGGACGGCAAGGTGCTGACGGCCACCGCCACCGCCGACATCGGGGCCGACCTGAAGGCGGCGTTCGTGTCCCTGCCGGGCAAGATTCAAGAAGCGGCCGACCGCATGCGGCTGACGAACAACCTGAAGCAGTTGGGCCTCGCCCTGCACAACTACCACGACGCCAACGGCCACCTGCCGCGGGACGTCAACGACGGCGAGGGCAAGGTGCTGCTGAGCTGGCGGGTGGAGCTGTTGCCGTACCTGGAACAGAACGACGTGTACACCAGGATCGACCGCACGAAGGCGTGGGACGACCCGGTGAACAAGAAGTTGTGGGACGAGATGCCGGACGTGTTCAAGGTGCCCGCCCGTGCCGCGAAGGAGAAGCACGAGACCTTCTTCCAGGCGTTCCGTACGGTCAACTGGCTGGGCAAGGATGACCCGTGGCAGGTGGACACGCACGGCGTCACCCTGAACGACGTGGCCGACGGCAACGCCCGCACGGCCGCCGTCTTCGAGATGGAAGAGGCGACCAACTGGATGAAGCCGGGCGACCCGCTGTTCGACCCGAAGAAGCTGGCCAAGATCGGCAACCCGAAGACGGGCAAGGCCGGGGTGGTCATGCTCGACGGGGCGGTCCGAATGATCGACGCCAAGAAGTACACCGGCGCCAAACTGGCCGCCATCATCACAGTGAACAGCGGCGACGACGTGGACGAGAACGACTTCAAGTGAGTCGGATCGGGTGAACCGGCGGCGTGCGACTGACGAGCCGGAAGCGTGAGCGACCGGCCAAAGAAACCCCCCCTCGCGGACCCATCCGGCACGTCCGTCGCACGCCCCCCGGTCACCCCCAACGCCGCACATGAAGTAGTTCGACTCCAC
>JANNDF010001025.1:0-2328 GCA_031387445.1 Planctomycetia bacterium | reverse complement strand
AAAACCGAGGCGGTGGGGTGTGCGAGGGGGTATGTTTTGTGACGACCGTGCCGGATGCGTGTGGTAGGTACCCGCCCCCGGCGAACACGCTTCCGGCTCGTCGGACCATGTCAATTCGTCTTTGTGTCGTCCGTCGGGCCGACGAGCTTCTTCGCCCCGGAGCTGTACTTGCTCCCCTTCTCCTTGAGCGCGGCGACCACCTCTTCGTCCTTGAACTGCTTGGCGTCCTTGACAGTGAACTTCACCTGCTTCTTCCCGGCGTCGGTCTTGATGCTGGCGGTCTCTACCCACGGTAGAGTGGCAATGGCGGATTGCACGCTTGCCGGTCAAGTGCCTCACGTCATGCCGGGCACGCTGTACACCACCTGGTTCGGCCCGTCGGTCGGCATGGGCGAGTTGTCGATCGGCCCGCACCCGGCCAGCACCAGGGCGGCGATCGCCACCCCCGCCGCCGGCAGTTGCCACGTCCGCATGATCCCACCTCTTCAGAAGAGTTCGTCCGGCGAATCCGCCGGGGCGAGGCGACCGCCTCACTTCTGATTGTAGACCGGCGGAGGCACGGAAGGCTCGTGGTCGATGTCGTCCCCGTGGCACCCGTGGCCGACGAGCGGGAGCAGGGCGAGGAGGAGGAACGCCCACCGCCACCAATTCCCAGGCCTCACGGCCTGGGCTGTGAGAGGCGGCCTTTCAGGCCGCGGTGCCTGCGGCACCCCAAACCCCCCCGCCCCGACGGGGCGGTTCCCCCCGCCCAGGCCGTGAGGCCTGGGAACGGCGAGGTCCCAAGAAGTCATTTCTTCTCCGGCTTGGCGGCCAGGTGGGTGTTCAGGAACTCCATCGTGGCCATCGCCGCGGCCCGCGTGGCGTCCGGGTCTTCCCACCCGTGCCCCTTCCACGGCACCTTGTGCATGGCCACCGGCACGCCCGCCTCCTTCATCTTCTTGTACATCTTCTCCGAATGAACGACCGGCACCAGCAGGTCCATGGTGCCGTGAACGAACAGCGTCGGGGCGGAGGATTTGCTCACGTACTCGATCGGCGAGGCCCGCTTCAGGCACTTCGCGTCGGTCTGGCACTCCTTCCCCAGGAACGCGGTGATGAACGAGTCCACCACCCCCGGCGACTCGGCGTACAGGCACATGTCGGCCGGGCCGAAGAAGTCGATCACGCACTGCACCTTGCTGCTCACGTCGGCATGCTCGGTGCCGTCGAACCCGGCCGCGGTGTCGGTGGTGCCGAGCATGAGCGCCAGGTGCCCGCCGGCCGAGAAGCCCATCGCGGCGATGCGGTCGGGGTCGAGGTCGTAGGTCTTGGCGTTCGCCCGGAGGAACCGCACGGCCGTCTTGGCGTCTTCGATCTGCGCCGGGAACTTGCTCTTGGGGGCGAGCCGGTAGCTGACTGTGGCCGCCGCGTACCCACGCCGGGCCAGGTTCTCCAGAATGCCCACCTCTTTGCTCGGCGAGGGCGTCACGCCCGGGATGTAGATCGTCGGCGTGGTCAGTTCCTTGCGGCTGCCAGCCGTCCACGCCCCGCCGTGGAAGCAGAGCACCACCGGGTGTGGGCCGGGGCCGGCGGGCAGCACCAGATCGAGCTGAATCTTCTCCTTGCCCACCGTGGCGTAGGTGATGTCCGGCTTCACCGTCACCGCCGGCTTGGGCGCGGTGGCGAGGGTACAGGCGACGACGGCGGACAGGAACATCATTGGCGAATCCTCCGCGAAACGGCGAACAGTGAGCGGATTGTACCCGGCGGCGGAAGCTGGGGGAACGGGGCCTGAATCGGCAGTCCGGGCGGGCCGGGGTGTGCAAATGTTACCCACCCGAAGTCTGGTCGTGTCAATTGTGCCGCCGCGGATTGTAGGGAATCTCTCAAGGGAAGAAATTGCAGCCCCCGGCCGTGCAAGGGATTCCGTCGCGAAACATTCAAGTGACGTGAATCGCCACGGATTTCAGGCACTTCGGCGGGGCAGGCGGAAAACCGGAATGGCGTGCCGGGGATTGGCACGGGGCGAGCATTTGTCCCTTTCGTCAGCCGACCCCACCACCACCACCGGCCCCCAGGTGCGACCATGATCCAGACCATCAAAGCCCCCCGGTTCGCCTCGACCACCAAGACCAGCAGCGAAGTGTCGTCGATGCTGCTCGACATCGCCACCGTGCTGCGGCTGTCGGCGGCGGTGAAAGCCGAGATGCTCCGCGACCGGGCGGAAGCCGACCGCCAGACGATCGAGAGCCGGCGGGCCGGCCGCATCGCGGAAGCGGCGGCGGTGTCGGTGTGACCAAGTGGTCTGGTCGCTCCGGGAGCGGAACCCTGACCCGCTCGCGGAGCGAC
>JANNDF010001064.1:0-3735 GCA_031387445.1 Planctomycetia bacterium | reverse complement strand
GCCTGCCGGTGCTTTCCAACACCGGCGGACTCACGTCGCGCCGTTCGCCTTGCACACCAGCAGCTACAATGACCGCTTTCCCCGTCTTGGGCCGCGAATGTCACTCCTCTTGAGCGTGTCCGGGTTGGCCAAGAGCTACGGCCCGCGGCCGCTGTTCGCCGGTCTGACGTTCGACCTGAAAGCCGGCGAGCGGGTGGGGCTGATCGGCCCGAACGGTGCCGGCAAGTCCACGCTCCTCCGCATCCTCGCCGGCACCGAGGAACCCGACGCCGGCATCCGCACCGCCCGCCGCGGGGTGGTGGTCGGCTACCTGCCGCAAGACGACTCCTTCCCCGACGGCCTGACCGCCCGCGAGGTGCTGCTGGCCGCCCTCGCCGGCGAACCGATGGAGGAGTACGAGCGGGAGACGCAGACCGCCATCACCCTCACGCAGGTGGGGTTCACCGACCCCGATCAACTCGCGTCGAGCATGTCCGGGGGGTGGAAGAAGCGGCTGGCGCTCGCCCGCGAACTGGCTCGCAAGCCCGACCTGCTGCTGATGGACGAACCGACCAACCACCTCGACCTGCCCGGCGTGGTGTGGCTCGAACGCATGCTGCGGGCGGCCCCGTTCGCTTACCTGGTGTCCACCCACGACCGGGCGTTCCTGCGGGCCATCGCCGACGACATCCTCGAAGTGAGCCGCATCTACCCGGACGGCGCGTTCCGGGCGGACGGCGGGTACGACACCTTTACCGACCGCCGGGACGAGTTCATGGAAGGCCAGGAGCGGCAGCGGGAGGCGGTGGCCAACCAGGTGCGGCGGGAGACCGAGTGGCTGGGGCGGAAGGAGTCGGCGCAGCGGAAGAAGTCGCGGTCGCGGATCGGCGAGGCGGCCGACCGGCGGGCGGAACTGAGCGAGTTGAACTACCGCACGCAGGCGTTAGCGGCGGCGGGGATCGACTTCGCCGCCACCGGCCGGCAGTCGAAGAAACTGCTCGCCGCCACGGGTGTCGGTAAAGCACTCGGCGGGCGACCGCTGTTCAGCGACCTCGACATCACCCTGGCGCCCGGCACCAAACTCGGTTTGCAGGGGCCGAACGGCAGCGGGAAGAGCACGCTCCTGCGGGTGTTGGCCGGGCAACTGGCCGCGGACGCGGGCACCGTGGTTCGCGCCGAAGGCTTACGAACGGTGGTGTTCGAGCAGGGGCGGGCGGCGCTGGATTTGAGCATTCCCCTTCGCCGGGCGCTCAGCCCGAACAGCGACACAGTGATGTTCAACGGCCAGCCGATGCACGTCGCGGCGTGGGCACAGCGGTTCCTGTTCAAAGCGGAAATGCTGAACCTGGAAATGTCCGCTCTTTCCGGTGGCGAACAGGCCCGCGTGCGGATCGCCCAACTGATGCTTCAACCGGCCGACGTGCTCTTCCTCGACGAGCCGACCAACGACCTGGACATCGCCAGCCTGGAGGTGCTCGAAGACAGCTTGAGTGACTTCCCCGGTGCGGTGGTACTCGTCACCCACGACCGCGACCTGATGGACCGCCTGTGTACCGAGGTGATCGGCCTCGACGGCAAGGGCGGGGCGGCGCCTTTCGGCAGCGTGAACCAGTGGCTGACGGCCTACGAGCGGGACACGAAGAAGGTGGAGCGGGAGGCGGAGAAGGCGACGGCGAAAGCCGGCCCACAGCAGGCTAAAGCGAAGAAGCTGAGCTTCAAGGAGCAGCAGGAGTGGGACGGGATGGAAGCGGCGATCACCGCAGCCGAGCAAGTGGTGGAGGCTCGGCAAGCGGACGTGGAAGCGGCGTCCATCGCCGGGCACGCCAAGTTGACCGCCGCATGCGTCGCCCTCGACGACGCCCGGGCCAAGGTGGAAACCCTCTTCGCCCGCTGGGAGGAACTCGCCGCCAAACGCGGTGGCGGGTGAAGAAAGATTCGCCGGGCGGCGGGCGTAACGGTGGGGTAGTGCCCCACCCACCGTCGGAGTTTGTCCCCCGTGCCGAACAAAGACCAGATCGCCCACGCCAAGCGGGTCCGCAAGGCGTTCTTCGACAACCCGATTCACTTCGTCAGCAACTGCATCGTCATGACCGCGTATACGAACGCCACCGGGCGGTCGGTCGGCGGGCTGGTCAGCTTCGCCATGATCCGCACCACCGACTACGAGGGGCAGACGTTTCTCGGCAAGTCCATCCCGGTGTTCGCGGTCGTGGACGGGGCGGGGTACAAGGACGGGGCGTTCCAGGGCTACTGGTGCCCGTACCAGAACGACGCCCTGAATTCGACCATGGTCTGGAAGGAGGGGAACGCGCTGTTCACCGACAAAATGGACGGGTGTACGTTCGGCGTCGGGTCGGTCGGCAAGCAGGGGGCCGTCCGCGTCTGCCACGTGAACGAGCAACAGTATCAGGTGTCGTCGTCGGACACGGCGGCGATGGAGCAGGCCCAGCACGACGAGGCGCTGGCCGACCTGGGCGGCGGGGCCAAGCTGTTCGAGCCGGCTCAGTACCGTCGGAAGGGCGGCGAGACGAAGAAGCTGGCGGCCACGACGTTCGGCATCCGAGACCCGAAGCGGAACACGTGGTCGTTCTACGCCCAACTCACCGAGGGCGGCGGAATGGACCCGATCACGTTGCGGGCGGTCAAGAAGGTGGCGTGAAAGTGTTCGAGCCGCGTCGGGGCGGCGCCGCCGCCCCCGACACGCAGACGTGTGCCGACTCAGCCACGGACGCGGAAGGTGATCCGCCCGCGGGTCAGGTCGTAAGGCGAGATCTCCACCTTCACGCGGTCGCCCGGAATGATCTTGATGTAGTGCTTCCGCATCTTCCCGCCGATGTGGGCGAGAACCTCCCCGCCGATGTCCAGTTGAACACGGAAGGTGGTGTTCGGGAGGGCCGTCATCACCCGCCCTTCGACTTCGATCGCCTCTTCTTTGGTCTTTTGCATCGCGAACTCCGGGGTGGGAATGAAAAAGGCCCGCCGGTCGGGATCCCCCCAACTTTCGGGCGCGTCAAGCACAGTATATCCGGATCGACCGGCGAGTGACAGGGCAAGCGGCGGCCGGCCTCCGCGAATCGGCCACCAGCTCGTCCCCCCGGCTGCCGGGGCACTCCTCCCGCAGTCGGCCTTACGGCAGGCGGCGGGCCAGTTCCAGGTTCAACTCCAGCACGTTCACGAGCGGTTCCTGACCGACCAGCCCTCCGAGCGGGCGGAAGGCGGCGGTGCTGAGGGCGGTTTCGATCACGGCTCGTACGTCGGCGTCGGGCTTGCCTGTCCGCTTCACCCACGCGGCGACCACCCGCGGCAGTTGCAGGCGGGCGTACGCCTCGGTGATGTGCGGGTCGAGGCCGGAGCCGCTGGCGGTGACGGCGTCGGCGGGCACACGGCCGCCGACGGTCGCTAGGGTCGCCAGGTCGCCTTCCACACGTTCGCGGAACTTCGGGTTGTTCGCGCCCAAGTTCGAGCCGCCTGACCCGGCGGCGTTGTACCCGACTGCCGACGGCCGCGGGCGGAACCACTCGTCGCCCTTGAACTCCTGGGCGATCTGCGACGACCCGATGGGCTTGCCGTCCGGGCCGTTGATGATGCTGGCGTTGGCCGTGTGAGCGAACGCGAGTTGGCCGACGGCCAGCACGGCCAGCGGGTAGGCCACCGCCGACACGAACAGGGTGAGGGCGACGAGCAGCAGGTGGGACCGCAGGTGGCGGAGCATGGGAATCCTCTGGTTGGCGGTTTGTAGCCGCGAGCCGGAGGCGA
>JANNDF010001005.1:0-1220 GCA_031387445.1 Planctomycetia bacterium | reverse complement strand
CTCGCCTCACCTGCTTCACGCCTTCCCCACCCGCACCGCCTCGCTTACAACACCCGACACCTCTTCTCTCCCGAGGTGGTCATGCACGCCGCGTTCACCAAGCACGGGTTCCTGCCGCACGCCGACCCGCTTCAGAAACTGCCGGCCGAGTTCGAGAGCCTCGACACCCTCGGCCGCGATCTGCCCAGCCTGCTCGAAGACAAAGACGCCCGGTTGTACCTGAAAAACTTCGTCGTCCCGCCGTGGCCCGGTGACCTCGTCGCCGACGCCGACCGACCCGCCCTCCGCCTCTACTACGTTCGACTCGGGTTCGTGGCGAGCGGATACGTCAATCAGGTCGGCCAGCCGCCGGCCACCCTCCTGCCGAAGAACCTCGCCATCCCGCTGTGCCACGCGGCCAAACTGCTCGACCGCCCGCCCATCCTCAGCTACGACGGGTACGCCCTGTTCAACTGGAAGCGGTTCGACCCGGCCGGGCCGATCGCGCTGGGCAACATCGACACCCTGCAAAACTTCATCCACCTGTACGACGAGCGGTGGTTCATCCTCGTCCACGTCGAGATTGAAGGCCTCGCGGCGGAGGCACTCGACGGCATCGCGGCGGCGGCCGTGGGGATGGAGAAGGACGACGCCGAGGGGGTGAACGCCGCCCTGTACCGCATCGCCGAGGCGACCCGCAAGATGGGCACGGTGCTCCGCCGCATCCCGGAGAAGATGGACCCGCACGTCTACTTCCGCGCCTTCCGCCCGTACATCCGCTTCTTCGAGAACGTGGTGTACGAGGGGGTGGACACCGCCGCGGCCAGCTACCGCGGGGAGACCGGCGCACAGAGTAGCGTGATTCCGGCGCTGGTGGCGTTCATGAAGGTGCCGCACAAGTCGAGCATGCTGATGGACCACCTGACCGACATGCGGCGGTTCATGCCGGCCGAACACCGGGCGGTGCTGGACGAGATTTCGGCGATGCCCGACCCGCGGCCGTTCGCCCGATCTGACGCCTACAACGCGGTGCTCGAAGAGATGGCGAAATTCCGCGAGATCCACTTCGGCTGGGCGGACATGTACATCCACCAGCGGGTGGCCGACCCGCGGGGCACCGGCGGCACGCCGTACCGCCAGTGGTTGCAGCAGCTCATCGACGAGACGCGGGGGCGGAAGATGTGACGGACGAGCCGGAAGCGTGAGCGACGGGGTTGAATCGTTCGTCTTAGAACCCCGTC
>JANNDF010000996.1:0-14569 GCA_031387445.1 Planctomycetia bacterium | reverse complement strand
GCACTGTTGAACGTGCCGCCCGGCAGGCGGCACCTACCCCGAGATCGCCATGACTGACATTGAGTTCGAACAGGAGAAGCTGGCCGTCGAGAAGATCCGTGCGACGCGCGGGGCCATCGAGCGGGAACTTGGCAAGGTGATCGTCGGGCAGAAGGAGGCGACCGGCCAACTGCTGATCGCCCTGTTCGCCGGCGGGCACTGCCTGATTACTGGTGCGCCGGGACTGGCCAAGACGCTGCTCGTGCGGTCGATCTCGCAAATCTTCCACCTGAAGTTCGCCCGCATCCAGTTCACCCCCGACCTGATGCCGGCCGACATCACCGGCACCGACATCCTCGAAGAGACGGGCGACGGCAAGCGGCGGATGCAGTTCGTGAAGGGGCCGATCTTCGCCAACGTGATCCTGGCCGACGAGATCAACCGCACCCCGCCGAAGACGCAAGCGGCGCTGCTCGAAGCCATGCAGGAACACCAGGTGACGGCCGCCGGGGTGCGCTACCCGCTCGACGAGCCGTTCTTCGTGCTGGCCACTCAGAACCCCATCGAGATGGAGGGCACCTACCCGCTGCCCGAGGCCCAGCTCGACCGCTTCCTGTTCAACGTAGTGGTGGACTACCTGCCGGAAGAGGACGAGGTGGCGGTGGTGCGGCAGACCACTTCGAAGAAACCCGCCCCGATCGAGGCACTGTTCGACGCGGCGGACGTGCTGCGATTTCACGAGGTGGTGAAGCGGGTGCCGGTAGCCGACGACCTGATCCGCTACGCGGTGCGTCTGGCCGCCGCCACACGGCCGGGGCAGCCCGGAACGCCGGACTTCGTGACCCAGTGGGTGAGTTGGGGGGCGGGGTTGCGTGCGGCACAGTCGCTGGTGTTGGGGGCGAAGGCCCGTGCCCTGTTGGAAGGGCGGGCGCACACCACCCCCGACGACATCCGGGCGCTGGTCCGCCCGACCTTGCGGCATCGGGTGTTGCTCAGCTACCGGGCGGCCGCCGACGGGATCACCGTCGAGTCGGTCATCGACCGCCTGCTCGAACACGTGAAGGACGCCCCGCGCTGATGCCCTCACCCCCGCCAACTCCGAGCAGTACGGGCCCGTCATCCGGCGGCAGGCCACTCATCGACCCCGCCGCCCTGATGCGGATCAAGAGCCTGCAACTGCGGGCGCGGGTGGTGGTGGAGGGGTTCGACAAGGGGATTCACCGCAGCCCGTACCACGGGTTCTCCGTCGAGTTCAGTGAGTACCGCCAGTACACCCCCGGGGACGACCTGCGGTACCTCGATTGGCACCTCTTCGCCCGCTCCGACCGCTACTACATCAAGAAGTTCGAGGACGAAACGAACCTGCGTTGCCACCTGGTCGTGGACGCCAGTCGGTCGATGGGCTACGGCTCGGCCGGCGTGAGCAAGTGGGAGTACGCCCGCACCGCCGCGGCAACGGTGGCTTACTTCCTGTCGCGTCAGCGGGACGCCGTCGGGCTGGTGACGTTCGAGGACAAGGTGGTCGAGTACGTTCCCCCCCGCGTGCGGCCGGGACACCTCGCCCACCTGATGGCGTTGCTCCACCGCGAGCCGCTCGGCCACGCCACCGACCTGGTCGGTCCGCTGAACGAGGTGGGTGCGGCCACCCCGCGCCGCGGCCTGTTCGTCGTCTTCTCGGACCTGCTCGTGCCGGCGGAGGCCGTTCGTGCCGCCATCGGCAACCTCCGCGGCGCCGGGCACGACGTGGTCGTCTTTCAGGTACTCGACCCCGAAGAGGTGCGGTTCAACTTCGACACGCCGGGGATGTTCCGCGACGCGGAAACGGGGCAGGAAGTGTTCATCGACCCGCGGGCGGCGGGGGGCCAATACCGGACACGATTCGCCGCTCACGCGGCCGAGGTGCGGAAGGCGTGCGTCGGTGTCGGGGCCGACTTCGAACAGGTGACGACGGATCGCCCGCTCGAACTGGTCCTGTTCGACCTACTCCGCGCGCGTGCCCGTCGAGGCCGCGCTCCGGGGCGAACGGCCGCGGGGCGGGGGGGGGGCCGATGAGCTTCCTCGCGCCGCTCTTCGCGCTCGGCTTCCTCGCCGTCGCCGCTCCGATCCTCTTCCACCTGATCCGCAGGCGGCCGAAGGGCACGGTGCCATTCAGCTCGGTGATGTTCCTGACGCCCTCGCCGCCACCACCGGCCAACCGCCGGCGGTTGGACCAACTGCTCCTGCTACTGTTGCGTGCCGCCGCGCTCGTGCTGCTCGGGTTGGCCTTTATGCGGCCGTTCTTCCGCGTGGATGCCGCGGCGGGATCGGGCGAGTCGGGCCGGCGGGTGGTCGTGCTGATCGACACCAGCGCGAGCATGCGGCGGGGTGACCTGTGGGAGCAGGCGGTGGCGAAGGCCGACGACGCGCTCGCGGAGTGCCGCCCGGCCGACCACGTCGCGGTGTACACCTTCGACCGAACCGTGCGGCCCGTGCTCAGCTTCGCCGAATCGGATCAACTCGAACCGCAACAGCGGATCGCCGTCGCCCGTGATCGGGTGAGTCAACTCAAACCGACGTGGGCTGCGACCGCACTCGACCGGGCACTCATCGAGTGTGCGGGCGCGATCCTCGAAGGCGGCAACACCGCGTCGGGCAAAGTCGTGCTGATCAGTGACCTGCAACAGGGGGCGAGCCTGACGGAGTTGACCGGGTTCGAGTGGCCCGCCGAGGTGGAACTGGAATTGCGGACGGTGGCCGACGGCCGCGGGAACGCCGGTCTGTCCATCCTGACCGACCGCTCCGACGCCGACAAGGGGAGCGGCCCGCCCCAGCTTCGCGTGCGGGTGACCAACGACGCCGGGGCGACCCAGGAGCGGTTCAAACTCGCGTGGGTCGGGACGACGGGGGCCGAGGTCGAGGCGTACATTCCGTCGGGCGAGAGCCGCGTGGTGAAAGTGCCGCGACCGACGAATGCAACGGCGCTGCGGCTGGCAGGCGATGCGCACGACTTCGACAACACGGCGTTCCTCGCCGGACCTCAGCCCCGCGAGTTGACCGTCTACTTCCTGGGTGCGGATCTGGCGACCGACCCCGAGGGGCTGCTCTATTTCCTCGAACGCATTTGGGACGACACACCGGAACGGTTGGTGCGAGTGGTCGCCCGCAAGCCGGACGGCCCGCTCACCGCCGACGAGGTCCGCACTTCGCCGCTCGTGGTACTCGCCGAGCAACCTTCCGCAGACAGGGTCCGAGTACTTGAGAAATACCTTGAAGGCGGTGGCACCGTGCTGTCTGTCCTCGGGACGACACCGAAACCGGCCCCGCTGCCGGCCCTCGCGGGGGCGACCTCGAAGGCGGTTGAAGAAGCGAGTGGGAGCCGCGACGAGATGCTCCGCGACATCGCGTTCGACCACCCGCTCTTCGCACCGCTCGCCGGCCCGCAGTTCAGCGACTTCACGAAGATCCACTTCTGGAAACACCGGAAGCTGACGGATCAACACCTGCCAGGAGCGAAGGTGCTGGCGTGGTTGGACGACGGCGACCCGGCAGTGTTGGAGAAGTCGGCGGGACACGGTCGACTCGTCGTCTGGGCGAGCAGTTGGCGACCCGCCGACAGCCAACTCGCCCGTTCGACGAAGTTCGTGCCGCTTCTCACCGCACTCCTGGACATGCGTGACGGCCGCGTGCCGACTGCTGCCCAACACCGCATCGGGGATCGCATCCCTCTGACCGCCAGTGCCGCGGCCACACGGGTGCGGAAGCCGGACGGCACGACCGTATCGCTGGCCGCCGATGCCACCACGTTCGATGTCACCGACCTGCCGGGCGAGTACACCTTCGAAACGCCGGCCGGGGTGCGGACGATTGCTGTCAACCTTGACCCGGCTGAAAGTTTGACAGCCCCGATCCCGGCGGAGACACTGGAACAGTTCGGCTGCCGGGTGGTGAATCGGGGTGCCGAGAACCGCCGCACCGAAGCCGAACGGCAACAACAGAATGCCGAACTCGAACGCAGCCAGTCGATCTGGCGTGTTCTGATTCTGGTCGCCATCGCCGCCGTACTCGTCGAAACCGCACTGTCCGGGTGGCGAACCCGGGCCGCCCAACGGGAGGTCGTGACGCCATGAACGCCAGCGCAGAACTACGGGGCGTACTGGAACGCATCGCCGGGCGATTCCGCCGCGTCCGCCTGTGGAGCGGCCTGGCCGTCTGCTGGGGCGTCCTCGCGGTCGTCGGTCTGGCCGCGGCGTTATCGGCCGGGGCGAATGGCGGGTTGGCACTCCCGGTGGCGATTGCAGGGGTAGCAGCGGGGGCAGCGTGCTGGCTCGTATCGCAACGGACGGCCCGCGACCCGCTCTGGGTCGCCCGGCGGATCGAACAGCGGCACCCCGACCTGGCAGCGCTCCTCCGAACTGCCGTGGAACAGCAACCCGCCGCCGGGGAGCGGATCGGCTTCCTCCAGGCGTCGGTTCTCGAATCGGCCGTGGCGCACAGCCGCACGCACGACTGGAACGACACCGTCCCGCGCGGCCGTCTCATCGCTTCCGGCGTGGCGACCGCACTCTCGCTCGCCCTGCTCGCGGTGGTGGTGGGGTGGCTTGGGTTCAGGGCCGCAGGGGTGGGCGGTTCGGAGTCGCCGTCCGTGTTCGGTGCAGGGGTGTCCGGCGAAGCCACCGCTGTGGCCGTCGAACCGGGCGACACCGCGATCGAACGCGGAACTCCGCTCCTCGTCACTGCCCACTTCACGGGGTCGGTGCCGGCCGACGCGAGCCTGGTCGCCGAGGGCACATCCCCGCGACCGATGACCCGCAACCTCGAAGACCCGAAGTTCGCCGGCTACCTGCCCGCAGTGAACAACGACCTGACGTACCGTGTGGAGTACAGCGGCGGCCGGAGCGACACATTTCGCGTGAAGGTGTACGAACACCCAGAACTGCTCCGCGTCAACGCCCGGCTGGTGTTCCCGTCGTTCACCGGCATGGACCCGAAGACGGTCGAAGACGTGAGACGGGTGACCGCCGTGGAAGGGACCGAGATCACGCTCTACTGCCAGTTGAACAAGGTGGTCACGCGGGCGGTGCTGGTGGACGAAAAGAAACAGGAACTGTCGCTGACAGTTCACGACGCCGCGAAGAACATTTACACCGCGACGATCAGGCCGACCGACACGCAACGCTACCGCGTGCAACTGGCGGACGCCGACGGCCGTGTGAACAAACTGCCCGCCGACATCGCGGTGCAGGTCACGCGGAACCTGCCGCCGGCGGTGGCCGTTCCGAGGCCCGGCCGTGACTCCCGCGTGTCGCCACTGGAGGAACTGCCGCTGAAGGCCGACATCAAGGACGACTTCGGCGTCGTGCGGCACGGCGTCAGCGTGGCGATGGCCGGACAGCCGCCCGTGGAGGTCGTGCTGGGCGAGACCGCGGGCAAGCCGGTTCCGAAGCGGGTGCAGCCCGATCACCTCATCGACTTCGAGGCGCTGAAGGCCCTGCCGGATCAGGTGGCGGCGTATTACTTCTGGGCCGAGGATGTCGGTCCGGACGGCAAGCCGCGGCGGGCGTCCGGCGACATGTTCTTCGCTGAAGTTCGCCACTTCGAGGAGATCTTCCGCCAGGGTGAACAGCAGACCCGCGAGCAGCTGGAGCGAGAACAGCAGGAACGCCAACAGGGCCAAAGCCCCGCGGCTCAGGCCGCCGACCAACTCGCCGAACTGCAGAAGCAGATCGTCAACGCCACCTGGAAGCTGATCCGCCGCGAGACCGGAGCGAAGCCGACCGACAAGTTCGGCGACGACGTGCGGCTGGTGCGTGAATCCCAACAGGCGGTGATCGACAAGGCGGGTGCGGCGGCCGAGCAACTGCAAGGGGCGTCGGCCGAAGACCTGAAGCAGGCCGTGAAGTTCATGCAGGACGCGCTGAAGCAACTGGGTGAGGCGGAGGAGAACTCTTCGCCCGCGGCGCTGCCGGCCTCGCTCTCCGCCGAGCAGGCCGCCTATCAGGCGTTGCTCAAACTGCGTGCCCGCGAGTTCAACGTGACCCGGAACAACAACCGGTCGAATTCGCGGTCTCAGTCCAGCAACAGCCGCAGTCCGTCGCAACAGCAACTGCGGCAACTCGATCTCGCGGACGGGCAGCAGCGGTACGAGACCCAGACCGCCGCCCGCGCCCAACGGGAGCAACAGGCCCAGCGGGACCGCGAGCAGCGGGAGAACCAGGACTTGGCCGACAAGCTGAAGAGCCTGGCCCGGCGGCAGTCCGACCTGACCGACCGGGTGAAGGAGTTGCAGTCGGCCCTCGAACAGGCCCGCGACGAGAAGAAGAATGAGGAACTGCAACAGCAGTTGAAGCGGCTCCGCGAGCAGCAGCAGGAGATGCTGCGTGACACCGAAGAACTCCAGCAGAAGCTGGAGGAGGAGCAGAACCGCGACCGCCTGCCCGACGCCCGGCAGCAGGTGGAACAGAGCCGCGAGAACCAACAAAAGGCGTCCGACGCCCTGGAGAAAGGGCAGTTGGGTCAGGCGGTCAACGAGGGCACGCGGGCGCAGCGGCAACTGGACGCCGTCCGCGACCAACTCCGCCGCGAGTCGGGGAACAAGTTCGGCGAGGAGATGCGCGACCTGCGCCAGCAGGCCCGTCAGCTGGACGACAAGCAGAAGGAACTGACCAGGCAGCTCGAAGAGGTCGACAAGCCCCGTCCCGGTCTGAACGGCGGCGCCGACCGCGACCGCGTCAAGAAGGGGTTGGGAGAACAGAAGCAGCAACTCGACAAGATCACCGAGCGGGCGGAGAGGACCGTCCAGGACGCCGAGAAGTCGGAGCCACTTCTGGCGCAAGAGCTTTACAACACGGTGCGGGGTGCCGCCGAGCAGAAGGTCGGCGACTCACTCGACCTGGCCCGCCGGCTGACGGACAACGGTCGGCCCGAGGCGGCCGACGCCTCACGGAAGGCCGCCGAGGGCACCGAACAGCTCCGCAAAGGCGTTGAGAAGGCGGCCGAGCGGGTACTCGGTGGTCAAACCGACGCCCTGAAGCGTGCCCAGAAGGAACTCGACGAGTTGTCCGACCAACTGAACCGTGAACTCGCCCAGGCGACCGGGAAGGAGCAACCCGGCCGGGGGAAACCCAACACACAGAAGCCATCGCAACCCGGCCAGGGGAAGCCGAACGAACCGCAACCGGGGCAGGGCAAAGGGCAGGAACAGCAACCGGGTCAGGGTCAGGGTCAGCAGCAACAACCGGGACAGCCCGGTCAACAACCCGGTCAGGGCCGGGAACCGGGTCAGGGGCAACAACCCGACCAAGGTCAGCCCGGCAACCGGCCGCCGCGCCTGACTGACCCGCCGCGACAACCGGGCGAGCGTGGTCAACCCGGCGGCCGTGAAGGCGGGCAACCGACCGGCGGGCGGGGCGGGCCGATCCGTGAGGACGGCTTCCGCGACTGGTTCGACCGGATGCGTGCGACCGAGGACATGCTCGATGACCCGCAACTGCGGGCCGAGGCGGCCCGGCTCCGCGAAGGGGTCCGCACCGCCCGCGAGGAGTTCAAGCGGCACGCCAAGGAGCCGGACTGGAAGCAATTCCAGGAGTCTGTCGTCAACCCGCTGAACGAGTTGCGGAACAAGGTGGCCGAAGAAGTCCGCCGCCGCGAGTCGCCGAACTCGCTTGTGCCCATCGACCGCGACCCCGTGCCGCCGGACTACGCGGAGAGCGTCCGCCGCTACTACGAGCGGCTTGGGAGCGGCCGATGATTGTGGCTTCCATCGTGGTCGGCTCTCCGCAGTGGCTCGCCCCGGCCGTGATTCTCCTCGCGGTCGGGGTCGTTGCGACCGCGTGGAGTTACACGCGATGGCGCGGCCGCGGGTGGGTGGCGGTGGTGTCCGCATCGCTCAAGTTGGTCGGCCTCGCAGCGGTCGCCCTGTGTCTCGTCGACCCGCTCCTCACCGGCTCCCGGCCGCAACCGGGGGCCAACGTCTTTGTGGTGCTGGTCGATAACAGCCAGAGCCTGAATGTGCGGGAGGGCGACACCGGCGGCACGCGAGCGGATCGGGTGCGAGCCTTGCTCGATGGCAACGCGGGCTGGCGGACCCGGCTCGGGCAAGATTTCGACACGCGGGACTTTGCGTTCGACACGCACCTGCGGGCGGCCGACGGGTTCGAACACCTCTCCTTCGACGGTACGAGCAGTTCGCTGCACGCCGCCCTCGCATCCGTCGCCAAGCGGTTTCAGGGCCGACCGCTCGCCGGCATCATCCTCATCAGCGACGGGAACGCCACCGACTCGGCGGACATCGACTGGTCCGCCCTGCCGCCCGTGTACGCGGTACTCCCGCCTGATCGCCCTGCGTCACGCGACATCGCCGTCCGCCGCGTCACGCTCAACCAGACCAACTTCGAGGCGGCCCCGGTCGCCCTCCAGGCCGAAGTCGCCGCGACCGGCTTCGCCGGTCATGCGGTCGTGGTCGTCGTCGCCGACGAGGCCGGGAAGGAGGTCGCACGCCAGACGGTGACTCCGAAGAGTCACGGGGAGACAATGCCGCTGCGGTTCCAGATTCGGCCGGAACTCGCCGGCGTAGGGTTCTACCGCGTGCTGGCGAGGCTTGCCAGCGAGATGGCGAACGCGGACGCAGAGTCGGCGGAACAGACGCTGGCGAACAACGGGCGGCTGGTGACGGTGGATCGCGGCGGCGGGCCGTACCGCGTGCTGTACGTGGGCGGACGGCCGAACTGGGAGTTCAAGTATCTGCGGCGGGCGGTGGAGGACGACCGCGAGGTGCAGTTGGTCGGGCTGGTGCGGGTCGCCCGCCGGGAGGCGAAGTTCGACTTCCGCGACATGAAGTCGCAACCGAACAACCCGCTGTTCCGCGGGTTCGACAACCCGGACGCCGAGACGGCCGAGCGGCGAGACCAGCCCGTGCTGATCCGGCTGAACACTCAGGACGAGGTCGAACTCCGTGGCGGGTTCCCGCAGACGGCGGCCGACCTGTACCGCTACCACGCGGTCATCCTGGACGACCTGGAGGCGGCCTTCTTCACCCCCGATCAGCAGTTGCTGCTGCGGAACTTCGTCTCCCGCCGCGGGGGCGGGTTTCTCATGCTCGGCGGGCCGGACTCGTTCGCGGCGGGCAAGTACGACCGCACTCCCGTCGGCGACCTGCTCCCGGTTTTCCTCGACGGATCGACCCCTCCGACGCGGGGCGAACATCGGATGGTGTTGACCCGCGAAGGCTGGCTCCAGCCGTGGGTGCGGACGCGGAAGACGGAGGGCGAAGAGACGACCCGACTCGACGGCATGCCGGCCTTCCAAACGCCGAACGCCACGGGCAGCGCGAAACCGGGGGCGACCGTGCTGGCTCACGCCCGCGACACGACCGGCAACACGGTTCCGGCGCTCGTCGCTCAACCCTACGGCAAGGGCCGCTCGGCCGCGGTGCTCATCGGCGACCTGTGGCGGTGGGGCTTGAAGCGGGGCGATCCGACGCAAGACGATTTCGAGCGGTCGTGGCGCCAAACCGTTCGCTGGCTGGTGGCGGACGTGCCGGGGCGGGTCGAGATGCGGGCGACGCCGACGGCCGGCACCGCGTCCCCCGCCGTCGATCTGAGTGTGCAGGCCGCGGACGCCGACTATCTGCCGCTCGACAACGCGACAGTCTCCGTGCGGGTCACGAAACCGAATCGGGAGGAACTCACGCTACCGGCAGAACCGGACGCCCGTGAGGCCGGCGGGTACTCGGTGCGGTTCGTCCCGCGAGAGCCGGGGGCGTATCGGGCCGTCGCCACCGTCACCGCGCCGGACGGCTCGCCGGTGGGCCGGCGGGAGATCGGCTGGTGCGTGCAACCGGAGGCGGACGAATTCGCCAGACTGGAACCGAACCGCGAGTTGCTTGAAGCGGTGGCGAGTCGCACGAAGGGCGAGGCGATCCCGGAGGACGGTCTGCCCGCGTTCGTCGCCGGGCTGCCGTACCGCGAGGCCCCCAACATGGAAGTGTGGACCGCCCCGTTGTGGCACAGTGGGTGGTACTTCCTCGTGGCGGTCTTCTGTCTGATCGCCGAGTGGGGCATCCGACGGCGATCCGGCTCGGCCTGACACTGAGGTGAACCGTGGGCGTGGCGTTCGCGTTATCCGTGGTGTGGGTGGCCCTCGTCGCCGAGAGCCGGCCGCAGGTGCTGGTCGTGGTGGGCGCCGCGGGCACGGAGGAGTACGGCAAGGCGTTTGAAACGGCGGCCGATCAGTGGCAGGCCGCGGCGCAAAAGGGCGGGGCGGGGTTCGTTTGCATCGGGCGGGACGCAGAAGCGAAAGTACAGGACCGGGACAAGCTCCGGGCCTTCCTGACCGAGACGCCGCGATCCGGCTCTGCCCCGCTTTGGATCGTGCTCATCGGGCACGGGACGGACGACGGCAAGGAAGCGCGGTTCAACCTCCGCGGGCCGGACTTCACCGCCAAAGAGTTGGCCGAGTGGCTCGGACCGGTGAAGCGGCCGGTCGCGGTCATCAACTGCGCGTCGGCGAGCGCGGCGTTCGTCAACCACCTGTCCGGCCCGGATCGCGTCGTCGTCACCGCCACCCGGAGCGGGAGCGAGTCGAACTACGCCCGGTTCGGCGAGCACCTGGCGGGGGCGATCGACGACCCGACGGCCGACCTGGACAAGGACGGCCAGGTGTCGCTGCTGGAAGCGTTCCTGACCGCCGCGAGCCGGGTGCGCGACTTCTACCGCACCGAGGCCCGCCTCGCCACCGAACACGCACTCATCGACGACAGCGGGGACAAACTGGGTTCGCCCGCCGAGTGGTTCCAGGGGGTGCGGGCGACGACGCGGGCGAAAGACGGCACGGCCGCGGACGGCCACCGCGCCCACCAGTGGCATCTGGTGCCGAGCGAGCGCGAGCGGGCACTGCCCGCTGCAGTCCGGAAGCGGCGGGACGAGTTGGAACTCGCCCTCGCAGGGTTACGGGACCAAAAGGACCGCCTGGGTGAAGACGTGTACTACGCCCGTGCGGAGAAGATCTTGGTTGAACTCGCTCGCCTGTATGCCGGGACAAAACCCGAGCGCTAACTTGCCTCGACACGCCCGACGACTGGTCAGGTACGCTGTTTCGAGCAGTGTTGGTTTCGTCGTCGCGTCGGAAGCGGAGGCCCTTCCGTACGAGCCGGCTCTGTTTCAGTCGATGTTGAGCATCGTCACTTCCGTGGGGAACTCACTGTCGGTACCTGTGACGGCCGAGTTGAAGCGGGAATGACGGCGTGGGAAGGTGGCAGGTGAGCGACGTCTGCTCCGCCGCCACCGCTGGCGGCTCACCCGGCCCCGCCCACGAACACACCGGACGTGTCGGACCGCTCGAAGGTGAACAGGCTACAGAGGACGGTCAAGATTTCGTCGCCGAACACCGGCACATGAGGCCCGCCGCGCCGGTGACGGATGTCCAACAGGACGTCGTGGTTGGCGTCGATGGCGGCCACGCTTCCCCCGCCGCGGAAGGCCGGCTCGTACGCGAATCGGCTACACCGCTCCGCCCCGGTCGTCCCGTCGAACACCTTCACGTGCCGGCCGCCGCCCACTCCCGCACCCGGGATCACGTCCATCGCCCCGTCCCCGTCAATGATTCCGGACGACACACTCGCTGCAATCCGACCGCCACCGACGGGCCGACCGGAAGTGGTTCCCGGAACACGAACAGCGGGCAGGCTTCGCCTAGAATGCTCCGCATGACCGCACTCCTCGAATCCAACGTTCCCGGCTTCCCCGTCCGTCGCGGCAAGGTGCGGGACGTGTACGACCTCGGCGACAAACTCGCCGTCGTCGCCACCGACCGCATCTCCGCCTTCGACTGGATGATGCCCACCCCGATCCCCGGCAAGGGCGAACTGCTCACCGCCATGAGCCGCTTCTGGTTCGCCAAACTCGGCGTGCCGAACCACCTCATCGCGAACGAGGCCGAACTGCTGCCCGAGCCGTTCCGCCCGCTCGCCGCCCGCACCATGCTCGTCACGAAAGCGCAGGTGGTGCCGTTCGAGTTCGTGGTTCGGGGGTATCTGGCGGGGAGCGTGTGGAAGGAGTACCAGAGGCACGGCACCGCCTGCGGGGTGTCGCTTCCGCCGGGGCTGTTGAACTTCAGTAAGTTGCCCACACCCACCTTCACCCCGGCGACCAAAGCCGCGACCGGGCACGATGAAAACGTCACCTTCGAGCACATGGCGAACGCGATCGGCAGGGGGTTGGCCGGTGAACTCCGCCACCGCACGCTGGACGTGTACACGCGTGCTGCCGCCATCGCCGAATCGCGCGGCATCCTGCTCGCCGACACCAAACTGGAGTGGGGGCAACTCCCGAGTGGCGAGATCATCCTGATCGACGAAGTGCTGACGCCGGACAACTCCCGCTTCTGGCCGGTGGAAACGTACACCCCCGGCGTCACGCCGCCCTGCCTGGACAAGCAGTACTTCCGCGACTGGGTGTCGACCACCGGTTGGGACAAGAACAGTCCGCCACCGCACCTGCCGCCAGAGGTGGTTGACGGGATCATGTCACGCTACCGCGAGGCGCTGGAGCGGCTGACCAAGTAGGTGCCGCCTGCCGGGCGGCACATGAATGGGTGCCGCCTGCCGGGCGGCACCTACTTCAATTCCCCCTTGCGGCTCCCCGGCTCGGCACTATCGTTTTCTTGTCCGTCACCAGTGTTCCGCAGCGAAGAGAAGTCATGCCTGCAACGTGCGTGGTCGGCCTCCAGTGGGGCGACGAGGCGAAGGGAAAGATCGTCGATATCCTCAGCGATTCGCACCACTTCGTGGTGCGGTTCAACGGCGGGGCGAACGCCGGGCACACCGTGTGGTGGGGGGGGCGGAAGTTCGCCCTCAGCCTGCTGCCGACGGGCGTACTCAAACCGCACGTCACCGCGGTCATCGGCAACGGGGTGGTGGTGTACCCCCCGCGGTTCCTCGAAGAGGTGGGCAAGCTGCGAGCCGACGGGGTTCACATCGGGAGCAACCTCGTCGTTTCGGACCACGCGCACGTCATCTTCCCATACCACATGGAAGAGGAGCGGCTGGCCGAGGCCGACGCCGACGGGAAAATCGGCACCACCGGCCGCGGCATCGGCCCGTGTTATCAGGACAAGGTGGGGCGGCGGTACGGCATCCGCGTCGGCGAACTGCTACACCCGACCCACCTGCGGGAGCGGCTGAGGCAGATCGTGCCGGTGAAGAACCGGCTGATGAAGGCGTTCCACGAGTCGGCCAAAGCGTTCGACGCCGACCAACTGGCCGACGAGTACCTCGGCTACGCCGAGCAGATCAAGCCGCACATCACCGACACGGCCCGGCTGCTTCACGACGCACTGGCCGCCGACAAGAGCGTCCTGTTCGAGGCGGCCCAGGGGTCGCTGCTCGACATCGACCACGGCACCTACCCGTATGTGACGAGCAGCAGTAGCCTGCCGTCGGGCATCTGGGGCGGCAGCGGGGTGCCGAGCCGGTGCGTCACGCGGATCATCGGCGTCATCAAGGCGTACACGAGTCGCGTCGGTCGTGGCCCGTGCCCGACCGAGTTGACCAACGAACTCGGCGACCGCATCCGCACGGTCGGCCGCGAGTTCGGCACCGTCACGGGTCGCCCGCGGCGGGTCGGCTGGCTGGACGCCCTCACGGTGAAGTACACCGCCGCGCTGGCCGGTGTGGACGAAGTGACCGTGATGCTGCTCGACGTGCTGAGCGGGCTGCCCGAGGTGAAGATCTGCACGGCGTATGAGTTGGACGGGAAGCGGGTCGAACACTTCCCGAGCGACGCCTACCAACTGGAACGCTGCACGCCGATCTATGAGACGCTGCCGGGCTGGACCGAAGACCTGACCAAGTGCCGCCAGCCGGCCGACCTGCCCGCCGCCGCCCGCAAGTACGTGGACCGCATCGGCGAACTGGTCGGCAAGCCGGTGAGCGTGGTGAGCGTCGGCCCCGACCGCGACCAAACCATTCACCTGAAATGACCGCCGCCCACAACGCGAACGTCTACTGCCGGTCGGTCGGGGTCGATCCCGAGCGGCTGCCGAAGCACGTGGCCGTCATCATGGACGGCAACGGGCGGTGGGCCGTCGAGCGGGGCCGCCCCAGGGTGGAAGGGCACCTCCGCGGGGCCGACGTGGTGCGGGCGACCGTCACCGAGTGCTGCCGGCTGGGTGTCGAACAGCTCACGCTGTACTGCTTCAGCGCCGAGAACTGGAAGCGGCCGGCGGAGGAGGTCGGCTTCTTAATGGCCCTGTTGCAGCAGTACCTCGTCGGCGAGCGGCAGTTGCTGATGGACGAGAACATCCGCTTTCGCGTGATCGGCCGGCGGGACGGGATGAGCGCGGAAGTGCTAGCGGAGATGGACGAGAGCACCCGCCGGACGAGCGACAACGCCGGCCTGACGCTGTGCCTGGCGATCAACTACGGCAGCCGGACGGAGATCGTGGACGCGGTGCGGGCGGTGGCCGAGCGGGTGCAGCGGGGCGAGTTGCGAGCGGAGGAGATTGAAGAACAACACGTCTCAGCGAGCCTCTACACCGCCGGCATGCGCGACCCGGACGTGTTACTGCGAACCGCCGGCGAAATGCGGATCAGCAACTACCTGCTGTGGCAGATCAG
>JANNDF010000995.1:0-11575 GCA_031387445.1 Planctomycetia bacterium | reverse complement strand
CGAACACGGGTGGCGTCCATGCCTGTGTCCTTCGAGGGTCGGTGTGGTAACCCCCAAGAAGGACACAGGCTGGCTTGTTCGGGAAGGTCAACCGGGGACGCGGCTTACGGCCTGTCGCGTCCAGCGAGTAGTCTCGAATTTAGGGTGGGTCGCTCTCGCCGAGAGCGACATCGGACCGGTTCTCGGCGAGAGCCGGCCACCCTACCCGTACATGCTCACCCCGTCGGCCAACTGGTTCGGCACGATCGGCCGGTCCTGCCAGTGGCCTTCTTCGAGCTGCTTCTGCACGAAGTCGCGGCGGACGAACTTGTACCGCTCCGTCACCACCCCGCCCTCCTCCACCTTCACATACAGCCCCTCCATCAACCCCGACTCGTCCGTCTGCCGAAGGGTCAGTTCGACATCCACGCCGAGCGCCGCGGCCGAGGTGCCGAGCGCGGTCATCGCCGTCGGCGTGATGAAGTGCGACCGCGTCACCATCGCCCGCACCGCCGCCTCGCCCGGCCACTCGCCGGCGTACAGCACCTTCACCGGCACGATGGGAAGACCCGCTAACATCTCCGCCCGCCGGGGCGTGTCGAGGAACTCGCCGGTGGTCGCGTCGAGGATGTCGAACTCCATCCAGTAGTGCGGCAGGGCGTCGTAGAAGACGGTGTGCTTGGCATACAGCCACTCGCCGTACACCACGTACCGATCCGTCAGCACGTCGAACAGGCGATCCGAAATCGTGTTCGCCCACTGCTTGAACAGGTTGAACTGCCGCTCGCGTGGCCCGCCGAGCAGGTAGTGCCCGCGGCTTTGCAGAAGGAACTCGCCGTCGGCCGAGAAGCTCATCCCGCTGTTCGCGCCGTCCATCTTTTCCTCGATGACGACGTGCTTGCCCTTCAGCGCGGCCATCGGTACCGCGTCCAGGTCTTCGTCCCCGGCTTGCAACCGCGACCCGGCCAGGTGCTGCGTGCGGGGGTACTTGCGGATGGCATTCATGGTGGTGTTCCGATGATTTCACCGCCGAGGGCACAAGAGGGCACATGAGAAGGAAGGAGGGGAAGCAGAGGTTGAAACCTCACACCTCTCTTCTGACTTCCTCTCGTGCCCTCATGTGCTCTCGGCGGTGAATCCTCTTTTCTGTTCCCCCGTGACACCTCGAACATCGTGGCGGTTCGCCCCCTCTTGCCTGTGGCCCCACTTCCGGGGCCGCAAGTTCGGAGGAACACCCGCCATGAACACTCTGGTCCGGCTGGCCGATCTCGGCCGGCTGCACGCCCGCACGGCGTACCCGCTCATCCCCAGTTACCACCCGCCCGACCCGGACACCGGCGACCTCGGCCCGGTCATGCCCAAGCCGGCCGGTGACGTGATCGCCACCGAACTGCTCGACGGCGTGACGTGCCGCGTGCTCCTCTTCGCCGACGGCTCGTACCTGATCGGCAACCCGCAGCGGTGGCTGTACGCCAGCGGCGACGTGATCGGCGACGCCGCCCAGGGGATGGTGACCGCGGTCCGCCCGCTCGCCGACCGGCTGAGCGCGACCGCGGGCGCGGAGCCCGACACGGCACTGGTGATCTACGGCGAACTGTTCGGCGGGAAGACCCCCGCCGCCGCCCGCTACACCAGCCGCAAAGAGGTCGGCTACCGGACCACCGACGTGGCGAGTGTGAGCCTGAGTGAGGACGCGGACGTGACGTACCTGAACGAGAAGGATCTGACAGCGTTCGCCGGCGAGCACGGGCTGTCCCTCGTGCCCCGCGTCGCCCGGTTCCCCGCCCGCGACCTGCCGAACAAGCCGGACGGCGTGCTCACGCTGCTCGAAGAGGTGCTGCCGAGCAGCCGCTGCCGCCTGGACGCCGACGCCGACGGCGAACCCGCCGGGCTGATCGTGCGGAGTCCGGATCGCGGCTGGATCGCGGCCCTGCGGTTCGACGACTACCGGCGGGCGAAGAAGCGGAAGCGGCGGTGAGGTGAATCCCGACATCACTGCCGGGGTGGCGCGTGAAAAACCCCACCGGACAATGGCTTGCGCCGCTGTTCGGTGGGGCCGGAACGAGAAGAGGCAGAATTCGAGAGAATAATGACAGCCACGGGCGAAACTGTCAACGCCACTTCGTGAATTCGCGCACACTACGTAAATTGTGCCGCCTGCAACGGTTACGCCGGCTCTCGCCCCGCCCACACCGGTCTGTATCATCCGGGCATGGCTGAGAAACAGCGGAAGCCCCTGCTCGATTGGCTGGTTTACCTCGTCGTGCGCCTATTGGTGTGCGTGATCCAGGCCATGCCCGATGGCGTGGCCCGCGGGTTCGCCGATGTCCTCGCGGCAGTGGCGTACCGGGTGGACACGCGGCACCGCAAGGTGGCCGCCGAGAACCTCACCTGCGCGTTCCCCGAGAAGACCCCCGCCGAGATCGACCAACTCGTCCGCGGGTGCTACCGCCACTTCACCGCGCTGGTGGTCGAGATCGCCGTATTGCCGAAGAAGCTGCGGGTGGAGAACTGGCGGCGATACGCCTCGCTCGTGGGTGGGGACAAGATTCTGAAAGCTCTGCTCGAAGACCGCCCGGTGCTCATCGTGACGTCCCACTTCGGCAACTGGGAGATGGCCGGGTTCGCCCTCGGGGTGTTCGGTTTCAAGACGCACGCCATCGCTCGCGTGCTCGACAACCCGCACCTCGAACGCTTCTTCAAGCACTTCCGCCAGCGCACCGGCCAAACCATCCTCGACAAGAAGGACGACTACGAGCGGATCGTCGAGACGCTGCAAGCCGGCGGGAAAGTGGCGACGCTCGGCGACCAGGACGCCGGCAGTAAGGGGGTGTTCGTCAACTTCTTCAACCGCCCCGCGTCGGCGCACAAGGCGGTGGCGCTACTGGCCATGCAGTACGACGCGGTGATGCTGGTGGTGGGCATCCCACGAGTGCGGGCGGGGGTGAACTGGCACTACCACATCGTGTGTGAAGACGTGATCGACCCCCGCGAGTACGCCACCACCGGCAACGCGGTGAAGCTCATCACGCAGCGCTACCACGACTCGCTGGCGATGATGATCCGCCGTCACCCGGAGCAATACTTCTGGCTGCACCGCCGCTGGAAGAGCCAGCCGAAAAAGAAGTGACGATTCACATGGGGTGAGGCAATGCCCGACCGTACCACACCGACCATCGGCTTCCGCGGGCCGTACGCGCCGCACATCTGGGAGAAAGGCCGAATCGCTGGCGGCAAGACGGAGGTGGTCGAGCTGCCCGACGACCCCGCCGGCTGTCAGTTCAAGTACGCCGTGAAGTTGAGCGGTGGTGGCGTGACGCAGCGCTCGACCACTTTCCGTGTGCGGGCGGCGGGGACCGGGGTCGTGTCGTTCGACTACCGCTACGAGTTCTATCACGCCTGGTTTCAGGTGCAGGCGCAGCTCGATATGTTCGCCGAGACCGATTGTGAGCAGCAGACGCTTCAGGTGCTCCGGTTCGTCGGTCCGCAGTCGGTCGGGCCGAAGGTGTTCACCGGCTCGGTGGCGATACACGTGCAGAAGGGGCAGCACTTCGGGATCGTGCTCGGCGGGAGCAACTTCGACTCGGACAGCCGCCTGGAAGGGACGCTCACCATCACCGACTTCGCCGCCCCGATCGGGGCGGACTTTGTTCCACCCGACGCGGTGACTCAAGACACCCCGCCGGCCGACACGCCGCGGACCTGGGACGACTCGCCTCCCGCCCGCAAACCCCGTCGCCGACTTGGCGGCCCGCCGAAGGCGTGAGCCGCGCCGCCCGCGGGCGACCACCCCAGGGGCGGGAAAAGTTGCCGTCCGATCACGGAATCCGCGTGCCGTTGGGCACGGCGGGCTGTTAAACTCGCCACGCACTCGACCGCCGATGAGTGTGAGAGGGCAACTTCTCACGTGAAGAAAGCTGACGGCCGCACCTGTCCTGGGTGCGGCCGGGTCGTTATCTTTCCACCCAACTCCCACACCCGTTCCACCTCTCGCCGAGGTCCGTACATGCCCCTGGAAGCCTGGATCATCATCGGTTGGGTGTTCGTCCTGGCCTGGGTGCCGTTCGTCATCCTGACCAACCGCAAGGAGCAGCCGGCGGTGCTCTTTTGGCTGTTCATGGTGGAGCTGTGGGAGCGGTTCAGCTACTACGGGATGCGGGCGTTCCTGGTGCTGTACCTGACCAAATCGCTGGTGACGGGCGGGTTCGGCCTGTCGAAGGAGGTGGGGTTCGGCATCTACGCCGCCTACGGCGCGCTGGTGTACCTGACCCCGCTGGCCGGCGGGTTCTTGGCGGACAAGATCCTCGGCTTCCGGAAGGCCATCATCTGGGGGGCGATCCTGATGGCGGCCGGACAATTCACCCTGTTCACCAGCCCCGGTACCGACCTGATCCCGCAGAGCCAGTACAAGGTGCAGGCCAAGCAGTGGGGGGAGGAGCGGGGGCACAAGGCGACACTGGAGAAGCTGAAAGAGCGGGCGGGGAAGTGGGTGGAGGACCAGAAAGCCAGCCCGCCGGCCGACACCCCGAAGGCGGAATTCGCCAGCGACTCGATCCTCGGGGGGTGGTCGGGCGAGGTGCTGGGGCGGCAGACCGAGGAGTTGAAGAAAAAGGACAAGGAGTTGGCCGCCAAGGTCCAGGCCGAGGGGTGGACGGGCAAGTCGCTGGAGAAGCTGACCGAGAAGTTGCAGGAAGAGTTCCTCAACTCGGAATTCCAGATCCTCGACAAGAAGATCGCGGACGGCCGGGCGGCGGACAAGGGGACCGAGTGGCTACTGTTCGGCGGGCTGACCCTGCTGGTCATCGGCAACGGCTTCTTCAAGCCGAACATCACCAGCACCATCGGCCGGTTCTACCAGGCGGGCGACCCGCGGCGGGACCGGGCGTTCACCATTTTCTACATGGGCATCAACACCGGCGCGTTCATCGCCCCGCTCACCTGCGGGTACGTGGCCGAGACGCAGGGGTGGCGGTACGGCTTCCTGCTCGCCGGGTGCGGGATGATCGCCGGGCTGATCATCTTCCTGGTCGCCTCGTACCGCGGGGTGCTGCAAAAGTACGCCGACCCGCCGGCCACCGCCCCGAAGAAGGTCGGCCCGCTGCCGGCGTCGGCCGTCGTGTACGCCGGCAGCCTGCTGGCGGTGCCGCTGGTCGCGCTGCTCATCTGGCAGAACACGGCGGTGGACATCATCCTCGGGGTGATCGGCGCGTTGATCATCGGGTACATGCTGTTCCTCTCCTTCCGCTACCCGACCGAGGAGCGGCAGCGCATCTGGGTGATCGTGGTGCTGCTGTTCTTCACCACAGTGTTCTGGGGGTTCTTCGAGTTGGCCGGCAGCGCGCTGAACGTGTTCACCGACGAGAACGTGGACAAGACCGTCTTCGGTAGTGAAATCCCGGCCAGCGTGTTCCAGGCGGTGAACGCGCTGTTCATCATGTTGTTCGCCCCGCTCTTCACCATCATGTGGGGCTTCCTGGCGAAGAAGAATCTGGAGCCGAACGCGCCGGTCAAGTTCGCCTCCGGCCTGCTCCTCCTCGGTCTGGGGTTCCTGGTGCTGAATCTGGGCAAGGGGGCGGCGGTGGCCGGCATCGTGCCGCTCGTCTTCCTGATCGTCCTCTACCTGCTGCACACCCTCGGCGAACTGGCCCTCTCCCCGGTCGGGTTGTCGCTCGTCACCAAGCTGGCCCCGGCGAAGATCGTCGGGTTCATGATGGGCTTCTGGTTCCTGTCTAGCGCCATCGCCCACCAGGCGGGCAAGTTCATCGCCGGGGCCATGGCGGTGGACTCGAAGGCCCCGGCCGAGGTGCGGCTGGACAAGTCCATCGAGGTGTTCAACCTCGTTGGACTGTTCGCTCTCGGCTCGGGTGTGCTGTTACTGTTGCTCTCCCCCGTGCTCAAGAAGTGGATGCACGGGGTGAAGTAATTTCCCGTAGCCGCGAGGCAACGCCGAGCGCGTCGGTGGTCCGACGCGCTCGGCGGTGCCGCACGGCTACTTCAGTACCGCGGCACAGTCGAGTCGATGAGCATACTCCAGGCGTCGATGCCGCCGGCCATCGACGCCACGTTCTGCACGCCCGCGTTGGCCAACATGAACGCCCCGCTAATGCTCCGCACCCCGTGGTGGCAGTAGACCACCACCGTCGCCCCGTCGGGCACCTCCACCTCGTCGGCGCGACGGGCCAATTGGCCGAGCGGGATGAGAGTGCTGCCTTCCAGTCGGCAGAGGGCGTACTCCTCCGGCTCGCGGCAGTCGATGAGCACGACCGGCTCGCCGGCGTCGAGTTTGGCCTTCACATCGCGGGGGTGGATTTGGGAGATCATGGGCAGGAGTCATTGGTCATCAGTCACTTGTCATGAGTCAGAAGACCTCATCGCCACCGGACTGATGACTGGTGACTAATGACTGATGACTCCTCATTCCCCAGAAATGTCCGGCAGGCCCAGTTTGCTCAGGTACTCGCGCTCCTTCACCCGCATGTCGGCGGCCGACCGCGGGTCTTTGTCGTCGTACCCGCACAGGTGCAGGCAGCCGTGGATGACGTACAGGCAGAGTTCGGCGTGGACGTCGTGCCCCCGCTCCTCCGCCTGCCGCTTGCCCACCTCCGCCCCGATGGCAATGTCCCCTTCCAGCCGCTTCGCGTCCGGGGCGGTGTACGGGAAGGTGAGCACGTCCGTCGGCTCGTCGTGTTGCAGGTGCCGCTTGTTCAGCAGGTGAATGGTGGCGTCGTCCATGAACGCGAACGCCACCTTCGCCGCCGCGATCCCCTCGCCCTCCAGCACCGCGCGTGCGGCGGCCTTCAGCCCCTGGAAGTCCAGGGGCACGGCCTCTTGCTGGTTCTTGACACTGAGCGCGATCATGGTGGCGGTCACTTGCCGGTCGTCGGGGTGGTGCCGCCGGTTGACGGGGTGGTGGCGGGTGTGCCACCGAACGGAGGGGTGACGAACGACGTGCCGCCGATGTCCTCCACCTCGAACGTCTTCAGGTCGGGGAGGATCTTCATCTTCACAATGATCGGCGTCGTGCCACCGGATTTCAGCGTGGCCGTCCCCGTGAGGGTCATCTCGCTGTTCCCGCCGGAGCTGTTGGACGAGCTGTTGGTGTACTCGGCGCTGGCGAAGTCGGTCAGCTTCGCGTCCTTCATCGCCTTCTCGAACTGGGCCTGCGTGTGGGTGGCCTTGTACGTCGCCGACATGCCGTTGTACGCCCCGCTCATGTCCCCGCTGCCCACTTTCACGAGCACCGAGTTGGCGGCCCCCTTGGCGCTCTCGGCCAGCGACAGGCTCCACCACATGAACCCGCCGCACGAGCCGGCGCACACCAGCCCGATCAGCCCGAAGACGCCGAGCAGGATGACCCAGATGGAACACCCGCCCTTCTTCTTCGGCGCGTCGTCGTCCCGCCGGCGGCGGGGGCGGTCGTCGGATCGGTCGTCGCGGCTGTCGTAGTCACTGTCGGCCATCGCTGCACTCCGGTGGGTGGCAGAACTGCCGGAGTGCAGTTTATCGGCCTACACCGCCACCGGGTTCAAATTCGCCTGCGGAACGGCCCGTTCGACCGGCAATGGGCCGACATCCACCGCACCCATCACCTCGTTCGCCAGGGCCGCGTAGTCGGTGGCACCGGGGCAGGTGGGGGCGTAGCGGAAGATGCTCGTGCCGTGGCTCGGGCACTCGGCCAACTTCACGTTGCGGCGGACTTTGGTGTCGAACACGCGGGCGTCGGCCCACGGCACCGGCTGATGGCGACACTTGTCGAGGAACCCCCGCAGGTCGTTCACCACCTCCTGGGCCAGCTTCGTCTGGCCGTCGAACAGGCAGACGACCACGCCGGTGACTTTCAGCTTCGGGTTGATGCGACGGCTCACGAGAGCGGTCGTTTCGAGCAACTTGCTGAGGCCGTGCAAGGCGAGGAAGTGCGGCTGAAGGGGGATGAACACTTCGTCCGCCGCGGCGAGGGCGTTCAGCGTCAGCACGCCGAGGCTCGGCCCGCAGTCCATGAGAATGTAGTCGAAGTGTTCCGCGTCTTGTGCCAGCGCTTCACGCAGAATGACCTCACGGCCGACCACGCCGGCCAGTTCCACTTCCGCCGCGGCCAGGTTGATGTCGGCCGGGCAGACCCACAGGTTCGTGTCCGCCTCGCGTCGGACAGACGCCAGCGGCTTGTTCGTCACGAGCACGTCGTAAATGCTCGGCAGGGTGCCGTCGGGTTCGAGGCCGAGGTGGGTGGTGGCGTGCGCCTGCGGGTCGAGGTCGAGTACGCACACCCGCCGGCCGGTGGCGGCGAGTGCGGCCGACAGGTTGACGGTGGTGGTCGTCTTGCCGACCCCGCCTTTCTGGTTCAGGATGGCGATCCGTCGCATGGGTGGTTCTCCGGTCGGTGCCTTGCCGTCGAAAGTGCCCGGCTTATAACTCACCTCTCCTCTCCCGGACCAGCCCAACCAGCCCCGCCGCCCGGCGGCCCGACCCCGGCGCGTCCGCACCCGCACTCACCGTCCTTCCTTTTATTCGGAGCGCTCCCGGATGGGTACGAACGCACGCCAGCAGGCGATCCAGGCCATCGCCAACAACTTCCACCAGCTCGACAACCTGGACTTCCGCACCGAACACCTGAAGGACCTGTTCGGGGTGAACGTGTTCCACGAGGAGGAGCAGAAGGCCCGCCTGCCGAAGCCGGTGTTCAAGGCCCTGCAAAAGACCATCAAGTTGGGCGTGCCGCTCGACCCGACCGTGGCGGACGCGGTGGCCAGCGCGATGAAGGACTGGGCGCTCGAGCACGGCGCCACGCACTACACCCACCTGTTCCAGCCGATGACCGGGCTGACGGCCGAGAAGCACGACTCGTTCCTGAGTCCGACCGGCACCGGGTCGGCCGTGGCCGAGTTCAGCGGCAAGGAACTGGTGAAGGGCGAGCCGGATGCCAGCTCGTTCCCGAGCGGGGGCATCCGGGCGACGTTCGAGGCCCGAGGGTACACCGGCTGGGACCCCACTTCCCCCGCGTACATCCGTGAGACGCCGAACGGGGCCACGCTCGTCATCCCGACCGTGTTCGTGTCGTGGACGGGCGAGGCGCTCGACAAGAAGACGCCACTGCTGCGGAGCATGGAGGCGCTGAGCGCGCAAGCCCTCCGCATCCTGCGGCTGTTCGGCAACACCGACGCCAAGAAGGTGTTCGCCACCGTCGGCCCGGAGCAGGAATACTTCCTGATCGACAAGAACTTCCTCTACGCCCGGCCCGACTTGCTGAACTGCGGCCGCACCGTGTTCGGGGCCAAGCCGCCGAAGGGCCAGGAGCTGGAAGACCAGTACTTCGGCACCATCCCCGAGCGGGTGATCGCGTGCATGGCGGACGCCGAGGCGGAGATGTTCAAGCTGGGCATCCCGGTGAAGACGCGGCACAACGAGGTGGCCCCCAGCCAGTACGAGATCGCCCCCCTGTTCGAGGACAGTAACCTCGCCTGCGACCACAACCAGTTGACCATGGACGTACTGCGGCGGACGGCCGAGAAGTACGACCTGGTGTGCCTGATGCACGAGAAGCCGTTCGCCGGCATCAACGGCAGCGGCAAGCACAACAACTGGAGCATGGCCACCGACACCGGTGAGAACCTGCTCAACCCCGGCGACACCCCGCACGACAACGCGCAGTTCCTGGTGTTCTGCGTGGCCGTCATCCGCGCCGTCGCCAAGTACCCGGAACTGCTCCGGGTGACGGTGGCGAGTGCGGGCAACGACCACCGGTTGGGGGCGAACGAGGCACCGCCGGCCATCATCAGCATCTTCCTCGGCGACCAGTTGCAAGACGTGATGGACCAACTGGAGCGGTCGGACCTGAAATCGACCAAGCAGGGCGGGTTCATGGAGGTGGGGGTGAGCGTGCTGCCCAAGCTGCCGAAGGACGCCGGCGACCGCAACCGCACCAGCCCGTTCGCCTTCACCGGCAACAAGTTCGAGTTCCGGGCGGTGGGCAGCAGCTTCAGCATCAGCGGGCCGAACGTGGTGCTGAACACCATCGTGGCCGAGTCGCTCGACTTCATCGCCGGCAAGCTGGAGGCCGACACGAAGGGCGGCAAGCCGCTGGCCAAGGCGATTCAGGACCTGCTGCCGGGTGTGCTGAAAGAGTCGAAGAAGGTGGTGTTCAACGGCGACGGGTACAGCGAGGAGTGGCACAAGGAGGCCGCCACCCGCGGCCTGCCGAACCTGAAGAACACCGTGGACGCCATCCCCACGCTCATCGCCAAGAGCACCATCGAACTGTTCGCCAAGTACAAGGTGCTGAGCGAGCGGGAACTGAACGCCCGGTACACCATCTTCTGCGAGAGCTACGTGAAGACGGTGAACATCGAGGCCAACCTGATGGTGAACATGGGCAAGACGATGATCCTGCCCGCCGCCGTCCGGTACCAGGGTCAAGTGGCCACCTCCGTGAACGCGACGAAGGCCGCCGGCGTGGACTGCGCGGCCCAGTTCGATCACCTGAAGGAACTGACGGCCACCATCACCACCTTCCAGAAGGCGCTGGCGGCGCTGGAGAAGGCGCACGGGCACCACGCCGACGGCACCCCTTACGACCACGCCAAGCACTTCCGCGACCACTTGCTGCCGAAGATGGTCGAACTCCGCACCGCCGCCGACACCCTCGAAACGCTCGTGGCCGACGACCTGTGGCCGCTGCCGACGTATCGTGAGATGCTGTTCATGAAGTAAGGCGACCCAGGTGTGTCCGACCCACCCGGCTTGCCGGGTGGGTTTTTTCGTACCCGTGTGGTACCATCAACGCCACACCCAGGTGCCCAAGGCGTCGCGGTTGGTCGTCCCGCCGCTGGCCGTCTTCTTCGAGGTGTTCGAGAACCCGCGGGCCGGTCTCGATACCCCCTTCACCCCCCCACCCGCTGTGAGTGTCGCACATGACCCCGTCCCCGCGTCTCATCCCCTCCCGCCGCGGGTTCCTCGCCGCCGCCGGCGCGACCGTGTTCGCCGTGCCGTCCCTGCTCGCCGCCGACCCGACGAAGACGCCGGCTCAGACGGAAGGCCCCTTCTACCCCGACAAGCTGCCCCTCGACACCGACAACGACCTGCTCATCCTGAACGATGGCGGCACGCTGGGAGTCGGCGACATCACCCACCTGACCGGAAAGATCCTGGACGCGAAGGGCAACCCGCTGAGCGGGGCGGTGGTGGAGATCTGGCAGTGCGACGGGAACGGCGTCTACCTGCACACGGCCGACAGCGGGAAGAAGCAGAAGCAGCAGGACAAGAACTTCCAGGGGTTCGGGCGGTTTACCACCGACAAGAGCGGGGCGTACTACTTCCGCACCATCAAGCCGGTGCCGTACCCCGGCCGCACCCCGCACATCCACTTCAAGGTGAAGAAGGACAAGAAGGAGCTGCTCGTCACGCAACTGTACATCGCCGGCGAGAAGGCGAACGAGAAGGACGGCCCCTACATGGGGGTGAAGGACAAGAAGGAGCGGGAGTCGATCACCGTCGAGTTCGCGGCCATCAAGGGGTCGAAGACGGGCGAGCTGGCGGCAAACTTTGACATCGTGCTGGGGTTCACCCCGAAGGTGGACTGACTTCTGGTGTGGTGTGGGGGCGC
>JANNDF010000942.1:0-9799 GCA_031387445.1 Planctomycetia bacterium | reverse complement strand
GACCGCCGCGATCAGCTTCTCGAACGACTCGGTGTTCACGTCGCCGGCCTTCACCAGCACCCGCTTGTCTTCGAACACCATCTTGCCGTTCACTTCCACTTCGGCCTTCAGGTCGTAGTAGAAGGCCTTGCCGGGGGGCAGGTCGGGGGTGTGGAAGTTGCGGCTGGTGGAGTCGCCCCGCACCAGCCGGCCGTCCACGTACAGCTTGGCCGACGCGGGCAGTTCGATGGTCAGGCGGGCGGGAGCGGCCTCCGGCTTCGCCTGGGTGGCGCGGTACTCGGTCGAGTGGTCGATGGTGACGGTCGGCACCACCGGGGTGACGCTGCCCAGCCCGTCGATGATGCTACTGCCGATCACCGGCGGGGCCATCATCCCGTGGTGGAAGTCGGCCCCGTAATACACCGGCCCACTGCCCTGGCACGACCCGAACACGGTGGGCGCGAACCCGGTGCAGCCGTATGCCGGCATCACCACCGACCCAGTGCACGACGACCCGAAGCACGAGCTGTAGCACCCGCTGCCCTGGCAGGAGCTGTAGCACGAGCTGCCGTAGCAGGACGAACCGGTACACCCACGGCCGAAGATCCCGGACAGCCGCGAACGCAGTCCCGAGAAGATCCCGCCGCGCCCGCCGCAACAGGACGAGCTGTAGCACGACCCGGTGCAGGACGAGCCGTAGCACGACCCGAAGCAGGACGTGGTGCCGGTACACCCGGAGCAGCCGACTGACACCACCGCACCGGTACACCCGCCACACCCGCCGAGGCGGCCGAATCCGGCGGCGTCCGGGGCGACCGTCAAAGCGGCCAACAGAACCATGCTGTACATCAAGAGACCTCAAACGTGATGAGACGACGGCATCCGTCGCCGCGGCAACCTAGGGGAGATAGTAAGTCTGGCGAATTGAGTCGTCAAACGGCAAATGGCGAAGCTGGAGAATCTGTGACGGAATATGGGATGGCAGAACCGGAACGATGCCACGAACTGGTGCTTCCGGTGTCTTTACGGGTCCGCGAGATCAGCCGAACAGGAGGAGAACGTTCCACGGTGGGGTCTTTTCGAACTCGCACCCCAACTCGAAGTGCTCCTCGCTCGGCCGGCAACTCCGCACCAGCACCGTCACCCACGGAATGGTGTCCGGGGCGTGTTTGGCGCGGACCTGGAGGGCGGTGCCGGCCGTCAGGCCGGTGGCCAGGGCCAGCCGAATCCCGCCCGTCGAGCGGTCCACCACATACGCCGGGGCCGACCCGCCGGTGAAGGCCGGCGACTGCACCACCACCTCGACCGCCTGGCCGTCCCGCCGCAGCGAGTTCCGCCGGTTGGACGCGGTGCCGCCCACCGCCCCCCCGTCCGCCCCCTTGATCTTCGGCAACTTCAGCCCCTTGTGTCGCCGGCCGACGACCAGGAGCGTGACCATGAGTGCCGTCGCCAACACGATGAGTGCGGGCAACAGGTATGGCAGGGAGTCGGACAACAGAGTGCTGAAGTTCATGGCGATGCCGCAACGCTTTGGGGCGAACGTCTCACAACCGTAGCACGCCGCACGACCGGCCGTCGGGCCGTTCGCAGAGTTTCTACGGGGCGCGAAGGTTCAGGTGCGGCCGAACTGCTTGTCGAGTTGCTGGCGGCTGAACAGCAGCGACGTCGGCCGCCCGTGCGGGCAGTGGTGCGAGTCGTCGGCCATCTGGCGGAGGACGAGCAGGTGGGCGATCTCCTCTTGCGTCAGCCGGTCGCCGGCCTTCACCGCCGCCTTGCACGCCATCGTCGCCAGCAAGTGGTCGAGCAGCGCCTCCTTGCTCGGCGGGCGGTCCTTGGTCATCAGGTGGTCGATGACGCCTTGCAGGATGACCGCCGGTGGGCGGCGCGAGAGGAGCGTCGGATAGCTGCCGAGGAGGATGGTGTTCCCCCCGAAGTCGGACACCTCCAGGCCCAACTCGGCGAGTTGGTCTTGGACTTCCAACACCAGTGCCGCTTGCTCCGCCGGCAGGTCGATCGGCTCGGGGATGAGCAGGCGCTGCACTTCCAGTCGGCCGTCCCGAATCCGCCGGCGGAGTTGCTCGTACAGGATCCGCTCGTGCAGCGCGTGCTGGTCGATGACGAGCATCCCCTCGGGCGTTTCGAGCACGATATAGGCGTCGTGAACCTGAAGGGCGGAGCCGGGCGCCAGGGCGGGCAGTGGGAAGGGGGGCAGTTCCTGGTGAACTCCGGCAGTCATGCCGGGGGTGGTCGGTTCCGAGACCTCACCCCCCGTCCCCCTCTCCATGAATGGAGAGGGGGTGTTGTGGTTGGTCTCTTCGCCGCGACCCGTGGGAGCGGGCGGCAGTTCCGCGCCCACGGGTCGTGGCGAAGAGGGTGAATGCTCGGCGCGTTGGACACCCCCCTCTCCATGCATGGGGGGGGGGACCGGGGGGGTGAGGTCTCGGGACGAATACCCCACACCCCCAACCCCAAACCCACCAACCGGGGGGTGGGGGGTATGATCCCACGGCGGCACGGTCTTCTCGGCCAGATCCTTCCGCGGGCTGAACAGACTCGGCGTGGCGTCGGCGGAGAGCGGCTCCAGATCCCACCGCGGTTGCAGCGGCCGCGGTTCGGGCGTCTCCATCTCGGGCGCGCGGAGCAGCGGCACCAGGTTCGCCTTGAGCAGCCGCGCCTTCACCGCGCTCCGCACCAGTGCGTACACCGACGACTGCTCGCGGAACCGCACCTCGTGCTTCTGCGGGTGGACGTTGATGTCC
Organism: Planctomycetia bacterium; assembly: GCA_031387445.1. GTDB lineage: Bacteria > Planctomycetota > Planctomycetia > Gemmatales > Gemmataceae > JALHQU01. The sequence continues at coordinate 7,061 of JANNDF010000942.1, read as the reverse complement.
ACCGCCGCCGGCGGCACGTCCAGGAACAGGAAGCCGACGGCGTACCGGCCGGTCATGAGCAGCCCGCGGTAGGCTTCTTGGAGAGCGTGGCCGATACTGCGGTCGCGGAACCAGCGGCCGTTCACGAACAGGTATTGCAGTTTCGGGTTGCCGCGGTCGCACTTCGGGTCAGCGATCAGCCCGCTCACCCGCATCACGTTCGGCCCGCTGTCCAGTTCGAGCAGTGCGTCTTGCACGTCGCCTCCGAAGAACAGCCCGATGCGGTCCTTCAGCCCGGCCGACGCCGGCAGCTCGAACACCATCTTGCCGTTGTGCTTCAGCACGAAGTGAACGGTGGGGTGGGCCAGCGCCAGCCGCGTGACCACTTCCGAGACGTGCCCGAGTTCGGTGGCCACGCTCTTCAGGAACGCCTTGCGGACGGGGATGGAGTAGAACAGGTGCCGCACTTCGATGCGGGTGCCGGTCGCCCCGCCCCACGGCTTCACGTCGGACAGGCTGGAGTTGTTGCAGCGGACTTCGGCCCCGGTGTCTTGCCCCGCCGGGCGAGACTGGATGACGACTTGCGCGACGCCGGCGATGGAGGCGAGTGCTTCGCCACGGAAGCCGAGCGTGAGCAGGTCGAACAGGTCGTCGGCCGATTCGAGTTTGCTGGTGGCGTGCGGGGCGAACGCGAGGGACAGTTCGTCCGCCGGGATGCCGTGCCCGTCGTCCACCACGCGGATGAGTTCGGTGCCGCCCTGCTCCAGATCGATGTCCACGCGGGTGGCGCCGGCGTCGAGACTGTTCTCGACCAGTTCCTTGACCACCGACGCGGGGCGTTCGACCACCTCGCCGGCGGCGATCTTGGCGACCACATCGGGCGGCAACTGACGGATGATGGGCATGGTCATTTTCTCTTCGGCAGTCTGTCCTTCCGCCTCTTCTGCCACTTCAGGATGACGCGGACGGCTGTGTCCGGGTCGCTGTTCCATTCCGTCTTCAACCCGGCAGCAGTGAGGGCGTCCACGACCTTCTGACCGATCCGCCGCCGCTTCCCGCGATGGTTCTCCCGCGCGTCGTACTTGATGTGCAGGTGGCCGCTTTCGATGGCGTTAAGGGTCGCCTGCATGTGGTAGAAGGCGTACCCGATCACCTCACTGGGGCTGGTGGACTTCACCTCATCCCGCAGCAACTGGTGGCCGTCCGCCGAGCAGTCAGTGAAGTCCTGGCAGGCGATGACCCCGCTGCGGGTGAGTGCATCGAACGCCACATCCAGTTTGTCACAGTCGGTCGGGCGGGTCCATTTGGCCTGCCGCCGGTGGTGTGCGAGGATGGCGCCGGCCACGACCCGGCGGACCGTGACCGCGTCCGGATGGCCGTAACTTTCCCCCCAGCCGCGGAGGAGTGACACGATCTCCGCCCGCGTGGGAAACCCTTCGCGCACAAGAGCCGCCGCCTCCCTCTTCAAGTCTGCGAGTTGCCTCTTGGTGGGCACGGGCGCTCCCGATTCGTGAGGTCACTTCTTCTTTTTCAGCGCCGCCAGTTCGGCCTGCACGCGGGCAAGTTCGGCCAGTGCTTCGGCCGCTTGCCGCTCCGCCAACTCTTGGGCGGTCAGGATGGTCTCGCCAGTGGCGGTGACGTGCAACCTCAGTCGGCGACCGTCACGGGTGATGGTGAGACCGAGCCGTTGACTGCCGAACGAACCGTCGACGTTCGGCGTGATGGGTTGGAACGCCCCGCGGACGCGGCGGAACCCTTGCAACGACGGGTCGAGGTACTCCTCCCGCGGGTCGAACAGGAAGTACTCGTCCACCGCCCAATCGTCCTGGTACACCGCCCGTTTGGTGCGGGTGTCCTCGCGGCGGGTGGTCTTCGATGTGATTTCGAACACCACCGACGGGACGGACTTCTCCTCCCATGTCTTGAACACGTCACGCTCGTGGGTGCCGACTTTGAAGGCGACGAAGGCGTCCGGCGACAGGTGACGCCGCGGGTTGCCCTCCTCGAAATACACGAGCAGGTTGCCGGCCGCGTGAACCCGCTCTTGGGTCGCCGCCCACGCCTTCAAGCGGTGGATCAAGTCCATCATCACACGCTGGTGCAGCTCGGTTTCGGCCATCGGCTTGCCGTCCGAAGTGGGGTACACAACTCGCGTCGTGGTGAAGCCGGGGATCAGCGCCCGCATGGGTCACTCCTGGGGGGCCGGTTGCTTGTCGTCGTCCTTCTTCCACCGCTCGAACGTGCGGTACAGGGTCCGCTCGGCGATGCCGAGTAACCGGGCCGCCTCCTCGCGGTTGCCCTTCGCCAACTCCAGCGTCTTCTCGATGTAATACCGCTCGATCTGGGCGAGCGGGCGGCCGACCCAGTAGTCGGAAGGTTGACCGTCGGCCGACACCACCTCCCCACCGGGGGCGGGCAGCGCCAGGGGGCCGGGACCGCCGACCGGCACTGGGCCGGCGTCTTCCGGGAAGTCGTCCGCCCCCAGTATCCCGTCGTCGTCCAGCAGGACCATGCTTTCGAGCAAGTTCCGCAGTTCCCGCACGTTGCCCGGCCAGTGGTACGCGGCGAACGCCCGCCACACCGGTGCGCTGATGTCGGTGATCTTCTTCGCGTACTTCGCCGTCAGGTCTTTCATGAAGTGGTTGACCAGCAGCGGGATGTCCTCCCGCCGCTCCCGCAGGGACGGCAACCGAATCACCCCCACCTTCAACCGCTGGTACAGGTCCCACCGGAATTTGCCTTCCTCGGCCAGCTTTTCCAGGTCTTTGTTCGTGGCGGCCAGCACCCGCACGTCCACCTTGATCGGCTCGTTCGCCCCGATCCGCACCACCTCCCCGTTCTCCAGCACTCGTAACAGTTTGGCTTGCAGCGACAGTGGCATGTCGCCGATCTCGTCGAGGAACAGCGTGCCCCCCGTGGCGAACTCGAACCGCCCCTTCCGCAACTTGTCCCCGCCGGTGTACGCCCCCGGCTCGTGGCCAAACATCTCGTCGTCCAGCAGGTTGTCGTTCAGGGCGGCGCAGTTCAGCGCCACGAACGGCTTGTTCTTCCGCGGGCTGTTCACGTGCAGCGCCTTCGCCGCCAACTCCTTGCCGGTGCCCGCTTCGCCCAAAATGAGCACGGGGGCCGGTGCCGGTGAGTACGCCTTCAGCAGTTTCAGCACCCGTGCCATCTTCGGCCCGTTGCCCACCACCCCCTCGAAACCGAACCGTTCGTCCAGTTGCTGCCGCAGTTCGCGGTTCACCCGCGCCAGCTTCACCCGGTCGGCGCTCTTCTCCACGATCGCCCGCAGCTCGCTCAGGTCGATCGGTTTGAGCAGGTAGTGCGACGCCCCCAACTTCATCGCCTCTTGCGCCGTCCGCACGTCGTTGTGCCCGCTGATGACCGCCACCTCGGCGTCCGGCTGAAAGCGGCGGGCCTGCTGCACCAGTTTCAGCCCATCCACGTCGGCCAGTCGCAGGTCGGTCAGGATCACGTCGAACTCGTCCGCCTCCAGTTTGTCCGACCCGGCCTGACCGGTGTGGGCGACGGTGAGGGCGTACCCCTTCCGTTCCAGGCTTTCCGCGATGGCGGCGGCCAGCTTGGCGTCGTCGTCGATGACCAACACGCGAACGGGGTCCACAACCGGCGGCGGCATGGCGAGGCTCTCGACTGTTCCCGGATCGAACCGATTCGACTATCGTATCCCGACACCCGCCCCGCGGGCCAACCCACCCCCACGGCAACTCTCATGCGAACTCTCCTCCGCGTGTCCGCCCTGCTCCTCGTCGTCGGCCTCGTCGGGGCCGCGGCGATGGTCGGCCAGGCTCAGAAGTCGAGCGGGGCGAAGATGGCCGACGCCGCCAACGCCTTCCTCGCCACCCTGTCGGCCGACGAGAAGAAGCAGGCCACCTTCGCCTTCGACGACGACCACCGCACCGCCTGGTTCTTCACCCCCCAACAGGACAAGGAGAAGAACCCCACTCGCAAGGGGCTGCGGCTGGAGAAGATGACCGACAAACAGAAGACGGCGGCGGTCGAACTGTTGCGCGCCGGTCTGTCGGCTTCGGGCAGCAAGCAAGCCGAGTCGATCATGGCGAACGAGGGGCTGCTGGCCGACCTGGAAGGCAAGGCGGGCACGAACGTCCGCAGTCCGGGGTGGTACTTCGTGAGCGTGTTCGGTGAGCCGAACAACACCGGCAAGTGGGGCTGGCGGATCGAGGGTCACCACCTGAGCGTCAACTTCACGCTCGACAAGGGCGAGGTGGTGAGCGCCACGCCGGTCATGTTCGGCACCAACCCGGCCGAGGTCAAAGCCGGCGACAAGAAGGGCACCCGCATTTTGCCGGAAGTGGAGGACCTGGCCAAAGACCTCATCAAGAGCCTGACGGACGAGCAGAAGAAGGCGGCGCTGCAAGCCAAGCAACTGCCGGAGATCAAGGAGAAGGCCCCCGCCGCCGGGATCGGCGACCCGCTCGGCATCCCCGGCACCAAGCTGGACGACAAGCAGCAGGCGAAACTGCTGACGCTGGTGAAGGCGTACTCGGACCGCCTGCCGGCCGACCTGGCCGAGAGCGAGTACAAGAAGGCGACGGACGCCGGCATGGGCAAGGTGTACTTCGCCTACTGCGTCGAAGACGACAAGCCGGGCAAACCGTACACCTACCGCGTTCACGGGCCGACGTTCGTGGTCGAGTTCCTGAACCTGCAAGCGGACAGCGCGAAGAACCCGGCCAACCACATCCACAGCGGCTGGCGGACCCTGCCGCAAGACTTCGGCCTGAAAGGGAAGTGACGCCGGAGCAACCGAACCGAGTGACGTGAGCCGCCGGGGGGTGTCTGAATGCCGACCCTGCGGCCCGGTAGCTCCCGCAATCGTCACGCACTTCAGTCGTTCCCGGTGGCCACCTCGCCGTCGTTCCGCACGGCGAACCGCCGCAGGTTGACAGGGTCGATGCTGGTGCGGACGGCCCGCGTGCTGCCGTCTCCGAACGCGAACTGGCACACGCCCGTGTGCCAACTGCCGAACCGCCGGGCGTAGAAGGCATCGCCGGTGGTGCTCGGGGCCACGTCCGTCGGCCCCTTGGCCAGCGGGTCGTCCGGCCCGGCCACCCGCCCGGCGTAGGTCGTCCACACCCCGTTGTAGATCGACCCGTCGCCCACCTTCGCCCGCCCGAACATGCCCTGCGGCACGTGCTTCTCGCCGGCCAGGAAGGTGTTGCTCAAGCCGTCCGTCACGCTGGCGAATGTGGTCAGCCCGCGGAAGCTGGTGCCCACCGGCGCTTGCCCCTGGATGATCATGCCGTTCGCCCGGACGCTCGCCCAGTCGATCGACGCCGGGGTGCCGGGGTAGCCGTTCACCGTGCCCACGCACCCGGCGTAGTCGCCCAGCCCGCCGGGCGGGTTGTTGGTGCCGAAGAACCGCGCGTCGGTGAACGGGCCGGTGAAGTTCGGCGGGGCGGTGTCGTCGCCCGGCCGAACGTCCTCCTGGGTGCTCAGCGTGGTCGGCGACCGGCGGCTCGGGCAGTAGAAGGTCTTCACCTGGAACTGGCGGGCGGTGGCGTTCGTGGCCGACGAGTACGCCGACGTCGGCGTCCACAGGTTCCGCAGGTTGTCCTGCTCCATGTACGGCATAATGAGGACGAACCACGTGACCGTCTGGTTGGTCACCCGGCCGGGCGGCAGGGTGCCCACGCTGTCGTGGTAGTTGTGGCAGGCGAGGCCGATCTGCTTCAGGTTGTTCGAGCAGCTCATGCGGGCGGCCGCCTCGCGGACCTTTTGTACGGCGGGCAGGAGCAGGCCGATGAGGATGGCGATGATGGCGATCACCACCAGCAGTTCGATCAGGGTGAACGCCCCCCGGCGGGCGCGACCACGGGAGAGGACCATCATGACACACCTCGGAAGAAGACGTGAGAGAGAGCCGAACCGAGAACGATGAGAAACAGATGAGCAGACCGCGGGGAGAAGTGATAGACTCGAGCGGACACGTTCTTGTCGAATCCGGTCATCCGCACTCCCGGTGCCGATCATGTCCGACCCGCTCCGCAACCGCGACCGCTTCTTCCACCGGGCCGCCCACGTCCGCGACCTGCTCCGCCCGTTCGACCGAGTTCCCGGCCTGCTGTACTTCGTCAAAGACGCCGACAGTCGGACGATGGCCGTCAGCCCGGCGTCCGTTCAACGGATGGGCGGGAAGACGGAAAACGACGTGATCGGCCTGACTCCGCACGACTACCTGCCGGCCGACTTGGGCGACAAATACCTGGCCGACGACCGGCGGGTGATCGGCACCGGCCGACCGCTCGTGAACGTGGTCGAGGTGTGGGTGAACGAGCACAAACTGCGGGACTGGATCGTGACCGACAAGTACCCGATTCGGGACACCGGCGGGCGGGTGATCGGGGTGATCGGCACCCTGCAGAGTTTCCAGGACCGCCGGCGACAACTGGCCCACCTTGGGCCGGTCGGCGACGCGGCCGAGTTCATCCAGCAGCGGTTGGGCGACGACTTGCGACTGGCGGACGTGGCCGAGGCGGTCGGCTACTCGGAGCGGCACCTGGAGCGGCTGTTCCGGCAGGTGTTCGGCATGAGCGTGTGGCGGTTCGTTCTGCAATCGCGGGTCCACGCCGCCGCCCGCGCGCTCGCCCAGACGGCCCGCCCGATCACCCGTATCGCCGTCGAGTTCGGGTTCGCCGACGGCAGCGCGTTCAGCCGCACGTTCAAGGCGTCCACCGGGGTGACGCCCCGCGAGTACCGCGAGCGGCACGCCGGCGGGTGAGCGGTCAGCGGGGCGGCGGGACGGGTGGCAGCCGCTCGGGGATGAGCATCGCGGCGATCAGGCCGAGGCACCCGAACGGCGGCAGGAGGATGCACATGAAGATGGGGAACCGCTTGCTGACACACACGAGAACGGTCCCGACAATCTGGGCGATGCCACTCGCCACCGTCAGGACGTACCGGCTGTCGTTCGCGTCGGCACCGCCGTCCAGGAGCATGTTCCCTGCGAAGAACGAGAGCGCCACACCGGCCAGAGTGGTGATGAACCCCGGCACGCGCAGGAAGGCGTAATCGGCGGGGGGAGGGGCGGGCGGCGGGGGCGG
>JANNDF010000931.1:0-5417 GCA_031387445.1 Planctomycetia bacterium | reverse complement strand
GGTGCCCGCCCCCCGGCCGCCCCCCCCCGCCGGTTCGCCGTTTCCCGCCCCGCCGTGGTACACTTCACCCACCCCCGCGGAGGACGCGCGATGACCATCACCCTGCCGGAAGAGACCGTTCGCGTCGCCGAAGCGCAAGCCGCGGCCGGCGGCTACGCCAGCGTGAACGACTACGTGCGGGCGCTCGTCGAAGCCGACGCGGGAGCGGATGCCGACATCGACGCGGCATTCGAAGGGCAAGTCGGACCGTCCGAAGCCGAAGGGCATGCCGCTGTAGTTGCCGTGCTCCGGCGGAGCGAAGAGGACGTGGCGGCCGGGCGGGTTCGGCCGGCCGAAGATGTGTTTCGTGACATCGCCGCGAAGTACGGGATCAGCCTGCCTGAGGTGGGGTGATGTTCGAGATCGAGTTCGCGGCGGTCGCCGACGCCGAGTTGTTGTCAACCTACGCCTACCTTCGACGAAAGAACCCACATGCCGCCAACGCCTGGCTGATCGGCATTCGTGCGACCATCTACACCCTGCGGTCGATGCCCGAACGGTGTGGGCGTGCGGCGGAAGCGGACAGCACCGGTCTCGACGTTCGGGAACTGCTTCATGGTAAGCGGCAAGGGACGTTTCGCATCCTGTTTACCATCGGACCCGGCTCAGTGCTGATCCGTCATGTCGTCCGTGCCAACCGCCGGCCGATCCCACCCAGTCGGTTCTGAACTCATGCTCATCTACCCGGCGATTGACCTCCGCGGCGGCCGCTGTGTGCGGCTGCGTCAGGGCGACTACGCCCAAGAAACCGTCTTCTCCGATGATCCCGTGGCAATCGCCCGGCAATGGGTGAGCCAGGGGGCCGACCGCCTGCACGTCGTCGATCTCGATGGGGCAAAGGCCGGGCACCCGGTGAACGGCGACATCATCCGCGGGATCTGCGAGGCCGGCGTGCCGGTGCAACTGGGCGGCGGTATTCGCACGGACGCGGATCTGGCCACGGTGTTCGGCTGGGGTGTCCGCTGGGCGGTCCTTGGCACGAAGGCACTTCAAGCCCCCGCCTGGGTGCGAAGCGTGGCCGAGAAGCACCCCGGACGCATCGTGCTGGGACTGGACGCCCGCGACGGGTTCGTCGCCACCGACGGGTGGCTGAACACCTCCGCCACCCGCGCGCTCGACCTGGTGAAGTTGGTGGAGGGTTGCCCCCTGTTCGCGGTGGTGTATACCGACATCGCCACCGACGGCATGATGGGCGGGCCGAACTACCCGGCCCTGACCGAGTTGCGGGCGAACACCCCACTGCCGGTCATCGCGTCCGGGGGAGTCAGTTCGCTCGATCACGCCCGCCGGTTGGCCGACGACCGCACCTTCGGGTGCATCGTCGGCCGGGCGCTTTACGACGGGCAGGTGTCCCTGCCCGCCCTTTTGTCCTTGGCTCCGGATCGGGCGGACTCCCGGTCTCAACGGACGGCGACTCCTTCGACGCACACGACCTGAACCGCCACTCTCCACGCGACGGTTCGTGCCGCGCTGACGCCACCGAGCCTCCTTCCTCCCTGCCGGGTCCGCTCTGGGGAACACACCCCAGCCGGGCCACATGTTCTCCCCGTTCCGGGGAAGGGAGGGCTGTATGGGTCGTCACACGGTCGAAGACGTCCGCGACATCGCACTCGTCGGGCATCGGGCTGCGGGCAAAACGAGCCTGGCCGATGCCCTGCTGTACGAGGCGCACGCGGTGGACCGCCTGGGCAAGGTGGACGACGGGACCAGTTTCGCCGACACCGACGACGACGAGAGGCGACACCACTTCAGCATCGACACGCACGTCCTGCACGCCACCCACGCCGGCAAATACCTGAACATCCTCGACACCCCCGGCTCGCCCGACTTCATCGGCGCCGCCCTCGAAGGGCTGGCGGCGGTGGAGACGGCCGTCATCGTGGTGAGTGCGGTGAGCGCGGTGGAGGTGAACACCCGCCGCATGTTCCGCGAGGCCGGCAGCCGCGAACTCAGTCGCGTCATTGTGGTGAACAAGATCGACGTCGAGCACGCGGACTTCGCCGCCGCCGTGGACGCCATCCAGACCGCGTTCGGCAACAAGTGCGTGCCGTTCAACGTGCCCGACGCCGACGGTGCGAACTTCGGCAAGGTGGTGTGCGTGCTCGACCCGCCGGACGCCGCCAGCGGCAAATACCCGGTGCCGCCGGACTCCGTCCGCACGCGGCTGATCGAGGCGGTGATCGAGGCCGACGAAGCGCTCATGGAGAAGTACCTGACTGAAGGGGACGTGACCGCCGACGAGTTGGAAGCGGCCATCCCGAAGGCGCTGGAGGCCGGCACCCTCATCCCCATCTTCTGCACCAGCGCCACCAAGGACATCGGGGTGAAGGAACTGCTCGACGCCCTCAGCCGGTACGGCCTCAGCCCCACCTACGCCAAGCGGGTGCTGAGCGGCATGACGGTCGGCCTCAACGGCACCACGAAGGCGGTCGAGCCGACCGAGCAGAGCGAGTTCCTCGGGTTCGTGTTCAAGGTGGTGAACGACCGATATGTGGGGCACCTGAGCTTCATCCGCGTGCTGGCCGGGGTGCTCACGCCCAACCACCAGATCGTGGACGTGAACACCGGCAAGAGCGTGCGGGTGGGCCAACTGCTGGAAGCGCAGGGCAAGCAGTACGTGCCGGTGCCGGAGGCCGGGCCGGGCGACATCGTGGCGGTGGCGAAGGTGGACGGCCTGCACATCGGCGACACGGTCGCCTTCCGGGCGGACGCGCCCAAGCTGCCGACGCCCGAGTTCCCGCACCCGATGTTCAGCGTGGCCATCGAGCCGAAGACCCGCGGGGACGAGCAGAAGGTGGCCAGCGGGCTGCACAAGATCGCCGAGGAAGACCCGACGGTGCGGATCGCGCACGACCCGCAGACGCACGAGCTGGTCATGTCCGGCGTCAGCCAACTCCACCTGGACGTGGTGCAGGAGCGGCTGAAGCACCGGTTCGACGTGGAGGTGTCCACGAAGGAGCCGAAGATCCCGTTCCGCGAGACGGTGACGGGCGAGGCCGCCGGCGACCACAAGCACAAGAAGCAGACGGGCGGGCGGGGCCAGTTCGCCGAGGTGCAGCTGCGGATCTACCCCCTGCCGCGGACGATCACCAGCAAGGAGCAGTGCGAGGCCGAGTTCGCCAACCGCGGCAAGTTCGAGAAGATGCGGTCGGTCCACTACGACCCGGCGTTCAACTTCGCGTTCATCGACCACATCGTCGGCGGTACCATCCCGAACAACTTCATCCCGGCGGTGGAGAAGGGGTGCAAGGAGATGCTCGTCCGCGGGGTGTTGGCCAACTGCCGCATCCAGGACGTGGCGGTGGAGGTCCACTTCGGCAAATACCACGACGTGGACTCATCCGAAGCGGCGTTCATGACCGCCGCCCGCCACGCCTTCCGCAAGGCGTTTCAGGCCGCCCGCCCGGTGCTGCTCGAACCGGTGGTGAAGATGGAAGTGACCGCGCCGGCCAAGTTCACCGGCACCCTGCTGGGCGACCTGGCCACCAAGCGGGCGCACGTCGAGAACCAGGACTCGCTGCCGGGGGATCTGAACGTGCTGATGGCCCGTGCGCCGCTCTCCGAGGTGGCCAAGTATGCCGCCCAGCTCGGCGGCATGACCCAGGGGCAGGGCAGCTACACCCTCGAGTTCAGCCACTACGAGCAGGTGCCCGCCGCCGTGCAGCAGCAGGTGGTCACGAAGGCGGCCGTCAAGCACGAGGAGGAGTAGGTTCCCCTCCCGTGCCTTCTCATTGGTTCCGGCGGACAGGGACACCCCCCGCCGGAACCATCCACGCTCGACCGGAAGAAAGTGCGTTGGAGTGTCGTGGCCGTTACACTTTCCACATGCCCTGCATCCACACACCGCCGGCCGACGCTCTCGTCGTCGAACCGGCATGGCTGACCGAAACCGTCGTACTCCTCGCCCGTGGGGTGGCTGCCGATCTCGGGTTCGACCGCTTGCCCATTCTGGCCGACGCCCTCGAAGACGCCGGGTGCGACAACTTCGCCTTTCTCAACCACCTGCGGAGCGACGAACCTCACCGGGTCGAATGCTGGGCACTCCGACGGCTGCTGCGAACAACACTCCTACTTCCGGGTGACGTGCCGATCACCTTCGCCTACTGCCCGCCGGGGTCATTCTTGATGGGCGATGTCGAGGCGGGGCTTGAGGCACAACCGGTCCATCCGGTGACACTGACGACAGGCTTCCACATGGGTATTTATCCAGTCACGCAAGAGCAATGGCGTGCAGTGATGTTAACCCAGCCGAGCCAATTCCAAGGGATTACGCTACCCGTGGAGTGCGTGAGTTGGAACGACGCGAAGGAGTTCTGCTCGAAGGTGACTGAGTTTACCGGACGGGCGATCCGGCTTGCGACCGAGGCAGAGTGGGAATACGCCTGTCGGGCAAGGACGACGACAACGTACTACTGGGGGCAAGAATTCAGAGGTGGCGACGCCAACTGTAACTTCGGTTATCCCTTCGATTTGGGCGAGACCACGCCCGTCGGCTTCTACTCCGAGCAGAACCCCCACCCGTGGGGACTGGGAGACATGCTCGGCAACGTCTGGGAATGGTGCGAAGACCGATTTGATTTTCACTTCTACGCACGGTCGCCAGAGGTCGATCCGGTTTGTGACTCGAACGAGGATGGGCATCGTGCTTTTCGTGGCGGTTCATGGCTCAACACGCCTCACATCGGCCGTTCCGCGAATCGTGATGGGACCGAGCCAGATCACCGCCACGACACCCTCGGCTTCCGGGTCGTGTACACCGCCGAGTGATGCAACCGGCGGCTCACCCCATTCGGCTCGCCTGGTTCACACCAGCCCCGGCAGGCCGTCGATGCTCTCGCGGTTCTTCTTCGCCTTGTACTCCTCCACGCCGTCCGGTCCCTTCTTGTCGGCCCAGTCGATCAGTTGCTGGCGGTGGCCGACGAACTCGTACAGTGGCACGCCGTACCCGCACGAGTCGGAGATGCGATCCGCCTCAAGCACGATCACCGAGCGCACGCCGGCGAAGGGCGGGTAGCCCGCCGATACCTCCGCCCACTCCGCGTCCGTCGGCGTCACCACCCATCCACGGCCTTGAATCCGCACGATCCGCGGGCGACCGGCGAACGCACAGAACATCACCGTCAGCCGGCCGTTCTCCCGTAGGTGGGCGATGGTTTCCACCCCACTGCCGGTCAGGTCGAGGTAGGCCACGGTCGTCGGCCCGACTATCCGGAACGTGTCGAGTCCTTTCGGCGAGAGGTTGACGTGCCCGTCGGTTGACAGCGGGGCGGTGGCGACGAAGAACATCTGCTGCCCGGCGATGAACGCCCGCAGGTCGTCGTTCAGTTCGGTGAACTGTTTGCCCACGCGAAGCCTCCCTCCGGACGAGCCGGGGGCGG